>JADFYT010000117.1 GCA_015232935.1 Desulfamplus sp. | reverse complement strand
TTGACCGGAATGAACCTGCGTATTCTGGATGAGCGATATGAGGAGAGCGATCTTTCCGGTATTATCAACGCCATAGACCGCCTGAAAATGACAACAAGAGAAAAGCCTTCTGATGCTGCCGGTCACATGTCTCCTGCCGGTTCAAAGCCTTCTGATGCTGCCGGTCACATGTCTCTTGCCGGTTCAAAGCCTCCTGATGCTGCCGGTTCCATGTCTCCCGCCGGTTCTGGGTCTTCTGCCGGTTCCGGGTCTCAAAATTATGTCCCAGCCAGAAAACTCATGGATATCATGGAGATATTCCTGCAATCTTCAAGCCAGCATATTGACCGGATTGGAAATATCCTGGAAAAGATCGACACAGGGCAATGGAATAAAAAAGATCAGGATCAGCTCAACCGGACTGTAAAGACCTTTCAAAAATCTGCCAGGTATGTGGGATGCAGTGATATAGCCGACACTCTTTCTGAAATTCTTGTCATGATCGGGAAAGACTCTCCCTGGCAAGCCTCGCTTGAGAAGGCTTCTATTGAGAAACCCCCTGTTGATACTCCTGATGATATTTCTCAAATTCTCTCCTGGATAAAGCAAAAAACAGAACAAATTCAAATCATGCTCTCTGACGCGGCCCGAAAAAGAGAGATTGCAGCCAAAGAGACTGTCAGAGCGTCCGCAAAAAAAGAGCTATCCGGAAAACCTGTTGTTACGGAATCGGAAGATCACTTTACTGAACTGCTGGGACAGGAGATAAAGATAAATCTTTCTAAAATTGATACGTTCATGGAACAGATACTTGAGTTGAACATTGCAAAAAATAATCTTGTCAGCCTTGAGGCCAAAGCCAGAAACCAGATTTTTGGCCTTGAGGCCAGAGCCAAAAACCAGATTGCCGGTCTTGAGGCCAAAGCCCAAAACAGCCTCGCGAACTCAAGGAAAGAGGAAAGCTCCATAAATGGCCAGCAAAATGGTTTGAAATGGCTCGAAGATCTTAAAATAACAACAGAGCAAATAGCGAAAATTTCAAAAAAACTGCAAAAAGATGTCCTTAAACTAAGGCTTCTGAAAATGAGTACCCTTTTTGACAGGCTTCCGGGAATGGTGAGAAGACTCTCTGAACAGTGCGGCAAATCTGTTGAACTCAAACTCTCGGGCACAGATATCGAGATTGATCGCAAGATAATAGAGGCTTTGATTGATCCCATGATCCATCTTGTCAGAAACGCTATTGATCATGGCATTGAGTCCGCCGAGGAGAGAAAATCACTTCAAAAAGATGAGCCTGCCATGATAGAGATCGCTGCCAGACAGGAGGGAAACCATATAACCATAGTGCTCAAAGACAATGGCAGGGGCCTTGACCACGAAGTGATTAGAAAAAAGGCTGTTGAGAAAAACCTTGTGGAACAGGAGCAACTCGCGAAGATGACGGCTCAGGAGATCCTGAATCTGATATTCATGCCGGGATTCAGCACAAGTCAGGTGGTTACATCCATTTCCGGCAGAGGAGTGGGACTTGATGTCGTAAATCATTCACTGCACTCCATAGGGGGCAATGTAACCCTTGAGACGCGAAAAGGGGAATATACCAAGGTCGGGTTGACTGTTCCGATCAACATGGCAATTACAGAGGTGCTGCTAACCGAGCTTGACAATGATGTATATGCCTTTCCATACACTTCAATATACGAGACCACGCTGGTATATCCAGATGATATCCAGATTGTAAACAACAGGGAAACGGCTGTTTACAAGGAGAACCTTCTGCCTTTGAAGGCTCTGTCCGACATCATGGAAACCACAAACAACATTCGGTTGCGTAAAAGAGATAAACATGAGAAAATACAGGTTATAGTTCTTTGTTTTGGCAGTCAGCTCATGGGAGTCGCGGTGGACAGGATTCTACACAATGAAGGTGTTTTAAACAAGCCTCTCATTCACCATCTGAAATCAATCGAAGAGCTGTCCAGTGCGGCACTTCTTGGGGACGGCAGGATAGCTTTGGTAGTTAATCCTGCCGGAATTTTCAAATCAGCGATGGAGAAAAGAAGATGAAAAAAATCTTGATAATAGATGATGCCACTTTTACAAGGGAAATTCACAGCCAGGTTCTTGAAGATGCTGGATATGAAGTTGTTGAGGCTCAGAACGGCCAGCAGGGGATAGAAAAATATGATGAGGAAAAACCTGATGCCATTATAGTAGATCTTCTCATGCCTGATATGGATGGAATTGACGTGATCAAGGCTATTAAAGTTAAATACCCTGAAGTCATTGCTGTTGTATGCTCGACTGATAAACAGAAATTCAGGCAAAAAGAGGCTCTTGAGGCAGGAGCAAGGGGATTTTTGCCCAAACCGCTTGATCCGGACAAATTGCTGGAGATGTTGAAAACTGAACTGGGTTGACAGCACAAGCAATCTGAATCATTAATATCTTGTAGAACATGGGCAGCCTTGCCGCAATTATTATTACAGGATTGAAATTCCTGAACAATAAAATAGGTTGCAATTTTCAGGAATCAGGAAGATATGCAAAATTCTGCTGATTCAGAACCTATAATCCAGGGAGATTTGGAGCCTATAACAAAAGGACTTTGACATGACGGACAAAACAACAGATGACAAGTTGGATCCAAGATCGATTGACATTATAAAAGAGGTCATAAATATGGGGTTGGGAGAGGCTGCCGATGCGTTATCCCAGTTGGTCAATAACAGAGTCATCATAAAAGTTCCAGATGTCCATATCATGAATATCAGGGAAGCCAAATCCTATATCAAGGATGAGGTTGAAAATTTAGGGATTTACATAGCCCAGGACTTTACAGGAATAATACAGGGAAAAACGCTTCTTTTTTATACTCAGGAGTGCGGCAGATCTCTTCTAAAGACAATATATGGTGATAAAAAAAAGGTTCAAACCATTACTGAAACCGGAATGTCCACATTAAACGAGATAGGCAATATCATTATGGTATCCTATATTTCGGCTATAAGTAATTTCATTGATGGCAAGATCAAGTTTTCCATACCCAATGTTTCGCTTGAGATATCCACCCGTTATTTTGAGAATCTTCTTGATGAAATGGAAGAGCTTGACAAGGTGATTGTTGTAAAAAACGAGATGCGTATAAAATCGGAAAATATTCAAGGTTATCTTTTTGTTCTGCTCAGTTTCGAGAATTTTATGGTTGTTGTTGAAAATCTGCAAAAAAGAGCTTTAGGAAAATAGAAAACATGCAAACTTCTCTTAGCTATATCTTAAATGAGGGGCTGTCTCTGGGCGTCATACAGATAGATATGAACTACAACATTGTATCGATCAACAGCTTTGTCAAAAGGCACTCAAAAAACGATTGGAATAGTTTGATCGGACAAAATATCCTTGAAATGTTTCCAGACATATGCTCGCGAGGAAAAGACCAGTATATCCGCAAGGTTATTGAAGATGGTCAGGCCAATATATTATCTCCCTTCATACATCAATACATTGTCCCCTTTGATATAGTAAAAAAAGATGTCGTGCTGCCCATGGTTCAGGAGACCCGCATCTACCCTCTGCATGAGGATTCCATACAGACAGGTGCATTGATAATCATAAGGGACATGACCGAACAGCTTCTTAATGAAAATGAAATCGCAAGCCTTACAATGGATTTGAATGCGATACGCAAGATCAACCAGCTTATGGTAAAAGCAGAGGACAGAGAAGAGCTGTTCAAGGGGGTCTGTTCTGTTTTGATTAATGATACTGACTCATTGCTTGTCTGGATTGTAGGGGTGGGTGATTTTGAAGAGCTCTATTTTCCAGTCATCTGTGAAGGAGAAGAATCCCGGATATTTACCGACATTATCTCCAGTCATCGCAATGTGCAGACAAAACTTGATATAACCAGACATGCGATAAAAACGGGTGACGTGGCTGTTTCATTTAGGCTTGAAAATGATCCGGCGTTTGAAAACTGGTGGTCACTGTGCAAGGATCTTGCGTGTCAATCAACACTGGCACTGCCTTTAAAATGCGAAGGGAAAATTGACTCTGTACTGCATATCCACAGAAACGAAGAAACGACTATTTCTCAAGAAAGCCTTGAGCTGTTCAGAGAACTTGCAAATGATATCTCTTTTTGTCTTGATCAGTTTTATAATAAAGAGCTGCGTCTGGAAGCTGAATCAATTCTCAGAAATGAAAAAGAGAGACTGAGAATCACTCTCAGAGGAATTGGAGACGGTGTCATTGCAACCGATAGGGATGGAAGTGTTGTTCTTGTTAACAGGGTTGCCGAAGAGCTGACCGGATGGACAGAACAAGAAGCCATTGGACGCAATATCGGTGACGTATTTCATATAATAAATGAATATACAAGAAAGCCATGCTTCAGCCCTGTTGAAAGGGTGCTTCAGACAGGGGGGATAATAGGTCTTGCCAACCATACCGCTCTTATCGCAAAAGATGGTGTCGAGAGGGTTATCGCAGACAGCGGAGCCCCGATAAGGGATGATTATGGTCAGATTATAGGAGTTGTTCTGGTGTTCCGTGATATCTCCCAACAAAGCAGACTGGCACAGGAGATGCTCAAAATCCAGAGGCTTGAATCCATTGGCCTTCTTGCCGGTGGTATTGCTCATGATTTCAATAATATCCTGAGCGTAATTACCGGAAATATCTCTTTCGCAATGACCCGCTACACAAACGATGCCGAGCTTCAGGAGGTTTTTGCTGATGTTGAGGCCGCAACCAACAGGGCAAAGGATTTGACCCATCAGTTGTTGACCTTTGCAAAAGGCGGGGCACCCATTAAAAGAATTATCTCAATTAATGGCATTATTCGGGAATCGGCAAGATTTGTAGCCCGGGGGTCAAATGTCAGAGTCATTTTCAATGAACCCCCTGAGCTGAAATCGACCTCTGCTGATCAGGGTCAGATAAGTCAGGTTATACAAAATCTTGTATTAAATTCTGTACAGGCGATGCCTGAGGGGGGAGAGATCACCATCAACGCAGAAAATACAAGGGTTGAAGAACAAGATAACCTGCCCATAAAATCAGGCTCCTACATAAAAATTACCATACAGGATAATGGCATGGGAATACCGCCCAAGCATATGCAAAAGGTATTTGACCCGTTCTTTACAACAAAACAGAAAGGAAGCGGCCTGGGGCTTGCTACAGCTTTTTCAATAATAAAAAGACACAATGGACATATATCAGCACAATCCATTCAGGGAGAGGGCACAACCTTTGAGGTATATCTTCCGTCTGTTGAAGAGATGGAAGATGACGTGACAAGAAAAGAGCCTGGTACTCATCAAGGCAAGGGCAAGATATTGGTAATGGATGATGAAAAGCCTCTTTGCAAGATGTTTGACAGGATGTTTGAAAAGCTTGGTTACAATGCCCATTTTGCAAAAAACGGGCAGGAGGCCATTATCAAGTACCGGGAAGCACTCGACCGGAATGCTCCATATGACCTTGTTATTTTGGATTTGACTATTCCCGGAGGCATGGGAGGAAAAGAGACAGTAAGACACCTTAAGGAGATCGACCCTAACGTAAAAGCTGTTGTGTCGAGCGGATATTCCAATGATCCTGTGATGTCTGACTATTTAGATTATGGCTTTGCGGGCGTAATGCCAAAGCCTGTTTCAATGACCGAGCTTGTGCATCTGCTAAAGAGCATTCTGGAGCAGTAAACTACCCGGAACCGACATGTATCGGCTGTTTTTCCCCTCGTCAATATTGACTATCAGAGAATCAACCTCTGGTAGTCACATTTTTCTCTTAAAAGCCCAAGCTCCTTTTCGGTGGGAGATATTGCCTCCCTTGCACGGGAGATATCCACTGAAAACTCCATATGCTCAAGTATATCCTGCGGCGATATTCCAGGATAAAAGGCTGACAGATACATCTCTTTGCTTTTATCATCAAAACGCATCACACCCATGTTTGTAACGACCATCAAAGGGCCGCCCGGGGGCAGGCCGGCGTTTTTTCTTCCGTCCGGGCCATCAAGATATCCGGGGCTTGTCAGATAATCCAGAGTGTTCACAAATTTTCTCTTTTCATGCTGCATGAAGATAATACTTCCCGGAACAAACGAGGCAACATCGCACCCTCCCCCGCTTCCTGAAAAGCGGATTTCAGGGGAATGGTAATCTCCTGTCACCGTGGAGTTAAGATTTCCGAACCTGTCAATCTGGGCAGCACCAAGAATACCTGTGACATGCCGTCCTGTTATGGGATTCTGCATGGTGGCAAAGGAGTCAAGAAGGCCGCTGTTGGCAGATGTGCGGTACATCACCCTTGGATCTGCAACAGCAAGGGGCAGCTCTTCGAGCAAAGAGTCAATGGCACCGGTTTCAAAGAAAATAACACTTTCAGGCGCGTTGATGTTTTTGGCCGCCATTGCAGCCAGCATGGAGATACCGGTTCCGCAAAAAACAATATCGTTATTCTTGATCTCTCTTGCCGCTATCAGTGTCATCATCTCTTTTAATGTGTAATCCATTTCAATTCTCCCCAGTTCATCTTCCGGCCAAAACCTGCCATGTTCATCTTTCGGCTCAAACCTTCCATGCTCATCTTCCGGCTAAAACCTTGCTCTGCTCATGTTCCGGCTAAAACATCACCGGCTCATCTTCTGTTCAGATTTTTTGCATATCCGGTTTCAGGATCAGCGGCAATCATTGCCATCCTCTCTTCTCCCACCATTGAAACAAGCTCTGCGTGATCACGGCATCCATGAATGAAAGCATTGATATATTCAAGATAGGCAGCATCATCTTTGGCCTTTTGAGCATAATTTTTGAGGTATTCGGGATCATAATCATAATAGTTATGGCATGCGGTAGGGTACGCCCCTTTTGGCACATGAACAACAGCATCAACATGGATAAAGGGAATCTGGTTTCGGTCTGAATCAGTTTTCAGCGCGTCATTATCACAAATCTCCTCGCAGGTTACAATCAGATGCTCCGCCGATCTGGCCTGCTCCACATCTGCGAATGTCAGCCCCTGAATACGGCAGTTTCCCCTCATGTCCGCTCTTTGAACATGAATGATTGTAATGTCTGTCCGGATAGCGGGCACCAGAACCA
>JADFYT010000116.1 GCA_015232935.1 Desulfamplus sp. | reverse complement strand
TAGGCACAACCGGACGGGGTATCGGTCCATGCTATGAAGACAGGGCTACTCGTCGTGGAATTCGTTTTGCAGATCTGCTGGAACTTGATCTGCTTGAAGAAAAAGTACGCATGATAATGGATGAGAAAAACTTTTATCTTAAAAATTATTTCAATACAGAAACCCTTGATCCGGAAGATGTTATAGAGCGTTTTTTTGCAATCAAAGAACGTTTGATTCCATATATCGCGGATGTCTCGGTAATCTTGAACAAGGGGATGGACGACGGGAGAAAAATTCTGTTTGAAGGGGCTCAGGGTACTCATCTTGATGTTGAGCATGGCACCTATCCTTTTGTCACATCATCCAGCACGGTTTCAGGTAACGCAGCCTGTGGCTCAGGTGTCGGGCCATGCAGACTTGATCAGATCATCGGGATTGTAAAGGCATATACCACAAGAGTTGGCAGCGGCCCGTTTCCAACAGAGCTTTTTGATGAAATCGGAGATGCGATACAGAAAAAAGGTGCTGAATTTGGTGCCACTACCGGAAGAAAACGGCGTTGCGGATGGCTTGATATGGTTATTTTGAAAAACGCTGCCAGACTCAACAGTTTGACCGGGCTTGTCATCACAAAGTTAGATGTTCTGGATGATCTGGAAGAGCTTAAGATTTGTACTGGTTATAAATACAACGGTGCGGTTATGGATACTTTTCCGCCGTCAATAAAGGTGCTTGAAAATTGCACTCCTGTTTATGAAACCCATCCCGGATGGAAACAGATCACATCACATCTGACTGATTATGAGGATTTTCCTGATAATGCAAAAAAATATCTTGCCAGAATAGAAGAGTTGTCAGGGGTTTTAATCAAGATTGTCTCTGTAGGCCCTGGAAGAGAGGCCACGATTATCAAGGAGAACTTTTTTTGAATATCAGCCTGATCTGGTTTGCCTGTTACCTGGCTCCGGAATCTGTTTTCACGCTAAATCCTGTGTTCTTTCAACTGGATATGCAGGACTTGTTGAGAACTTACGATCAATAGCGGTAAGCCTTAATTTGTTCCAACAGGAAAAAACCTGGTCATCATGGCCGGGTTTTTATTAGACCTTCTGTAGAGCTCACTTTTCATCCATAGAATCAAGGAATAAAATCCGGTTTTGCAAAAAATCTATTCAAAACGGCTGCCATTCTCAATGTATCTGTTCTCCAAGCGACTTGTCCGGTTTCTTGACCAGCGTGAGCGTGGTTCCAAGGCACCTCTCCCAGAATATTTCAAGCGGAATACTGCAAAGCTTCTTATTCCACAAAAGCCTGTCTGCTACCGAGTGTATCAAACATGATAGACTTGACTCCGGAAAAACCCTGACGACCGATGAGTTAGCGATCTGTGCTTTGGCTACATGCCTGTCAGAGGGGAAGATTCCGACAAGCCTGATCATATTCGTGAAGCCAGGATTGCTGGCAAGAATCTTTTTGAAACCCCGATAAATCGTGATCCCCTCCTCTTTTGATCCTGTCTGGTTCAAAATCACATCAAATGCCCCGTCATAACCACCGGCAACAAGTTTTCCTGCTATGGCCGCAGTGTTTTTTACAGATAAGGGATCTCCAGACAACACGAGAATCACTTCACTGGATGCCATGCACAGTGAGTAGAGAGCATCCATCTCTTTCAAGGACAGATCAATCAGAACATAGTCATAAGATACTACATGCACAAAAGATCTGCTCAACCTGAAGCACTCTTCGTCACTGAGATCCCTCAATTTGTCAACACATCTGCCGATCCGCATTATATCAATGCCCTGATAGTCATGAACAATGCTCTCTTGAATATCACAACACCCCGTTGCCACATCCAGCAGGTCTTTTGGAGGATACTTTCTTGTCAATTTTCCAGAGCCTTCAAGTCCCGACTTTCCATCAAAAAGAGAGACCCTGTTGCCCCGCAAGGCAAGCGATACAGCAAGATTTAATGCAACGGTTTTTTTTCCAACACCGCATTTGCCGGAAACCATGGCAAAAATTTTTGCCCCGCTATAAAAAGTATCTAAGGTCAGTTTAGCAGGAGCCAGGTTGTCAAACTCACCTGTTTTTCCAAAAATCTGCTGGAAAAGCTCTCTGAATTTACGCATAGGAATAGAAACAGGCACAATACGAAACTTTGCAAGCCTTGCGTTTAGCTTGCGGATAGAAAGCATTGTACAGGCAGAAGTTATTCCTACAATTAACGTGGAGTCTTTTTGGACAAGAGGGATAAGCAGGTTGCTGAGACAAAAATTCCTGTCAACAAGCGATGACAACTTCCGGGTTGAGCCTTTGGCACAAAAAAAATGATTCAACGGCCTGAACTTGATAAAAAAAAGAGAGAGTATGAGTTTTTGAAGATCTCTAAAGGAGAGTGTGCGATATTTTAAAAGAAGATCGTAAAATGAGTTCCTGCCTGACATGACTTCGCTATTCAAAGCGGTAATTTGATCCTGAACAAGGTGATTGTTGTGAACAAGATGATCTTCAATTGAATAGATTTTGCCATACCTGTCCAGAACATAATAGAGATCAACAGGGGAGACAAGGTTCAGTCTGCACATGATATTACCCAAAAAAGGTACTCTTTCGAATCCAGGATTACTTGCCATGGCCGCTCTTTTTTGAATTTTCAAGGCACGGACAACATCATCGTAACAGACAAGGCCTTCTTGAACCAGAAGTTCTCCAACAGGTAGTATTTCCTCAGATTCAGTCAAGGTTAACCCGCAAATGCGGCATAGGTTCTTTTTTCCAATCCCAGAAGAGAGCTTATCCTGTCATAAAACAGATCGGCATCATAAGGTTTTTCAAGAAAAGAGCATCCGCCTTGAGCCACCATGCGGTCAACTTCATTTTCCTGTTTATATGCACTTGCGATCAATATTCTGGCATCGGGATCAAGTTTTCGTATATATCTGAAGGTCTCAAAACCACCCATCCCGGGCATCACCATATCCAGAATTACAAGATCTATTCTATCTGGGTCTTCCATGTATTTTTGTATGCCGTCTCTTCCGCTATAAGCGGTTATGGTATCTATACACATCTCTTTGAGCATTCCAACAGTCATCTGCTGAACAAAAGGCTCATCATCAATAACCAGGGCGGTTATTCTTCTGTCGCCGGGCAATCTGTGGTCAAAATTTCTCTTTTTTTCATATTGTTCAGACTTTTTTGAAGTTGAAGAGTCAGGATCTTGCAGACACATTACAGTGCAGGGCTCTTTTGACAGAGTCTTGTGATGGCTCTTTTCAAGCGATTTTCCGGGGTCTTTGAAACTATCAGCAGCCTTGCAATGTTCAGGTTCAGGAGATGCCATGCTTTTTGTTTGTGCTTTACCTTGCACGCAGGATTCTGCTACAACACAGGAGTTGTCAAGAGCCACACAAATAAAAATGGTAAACAGTGCCCCGTTCCCCGGAGAACTTGACACAGTAATTGTGCCGTTGTGTTTTTTTACAATGCCGTATGCCGAAGCCAGGCCAAGACCGGTTCCCTTAGATCTTTTTTTGGTACTGAAAAACGGGTCAAAAATCTTTTTATGGTGTTTTTCGTCAATACCGTGTCCGGTATCCTTAATTGAAATCTTGATATAGGAACCAGGATTGAGATTTACTTTGTCAGCCTCCAGTTTGTTGAGTCTTAAATTATCAGTCTTGACAATAATTTTCCCCCCTTTTTCCATGGCATGATGGGCATTGATAAACATGTTCAAGAAGACCTGCTCCAGCTGACAGACGTCAACATTTACATTCCAGAGGTCTTTTTTCAGGTCAAGGTGAATCTGGATATTTTTCTTGTTGACAGAGAAGAGTTCCAAAGCCTCCTTGATCACAAAATTTAAATTTGCCGCTTGAATATTGGATACGCCTCCTCTGGCAAAATTGAGCAGTTGGGATATCAGGTTTGAACCCTTGGCAATGCTCTTCTCAATAGACATCAACTTGTTATAGCATGAATGCTCAGTTCCAAGAGCCAGCTTTATAACCGAGGTATATCCTTGTATCCCCATCAGCAGGTTATTAAAATTATGTGCCACTCCACCCGCAAGAAGTGCTACCGCTTCCATTTTCTGGGCATAAATCATCTGTTGTTCAAAGGCTTTTCTCAAGCCTATATCACGCCCTACTATGCAGATCTCTTTTTGTGAATAGTCACTGCCACGGGAACTTGAGTCAAATGAGATATCGCTCTTTTTTATTTCGATATCCAGGTTTTTGCTGTCTGACTCACAATTTTGCGAACATATGATTTCAACAGCTATTCCTGCAAGTGGCTCAATCTCATTATTCGATCCGTCCAGGTTTAAAAACGAATTTACAATCTCCTTGTATTTCTCATCCACAATATTAATCAAAGGAGTTCCAAGTATCTCCTCAAAACTATAACCGAGCATGTATGAAAAGGTGTTATTGACAAAGCTTACGCAGCCTGTTCCATCCAGCATTATTATAATATCCGGGGAGTTGTCAATCATCTCCCTGTAGCGTCTCTGTGAATCATCAAGCATGGCCGTGATCATTCTGTTTTCATCCTCAAGCTGTTTTTGTGCCAATGCGTGAGAAACTACACTTGCAAGCTCTTCGTATTTAAAGGGCTTTCTAAGATAGTCGTACGCACCTTTTTTCAAGGCGAGTATGGCAGAATCGATACTTGCGTCTCCGGTCATCATTATAAATGGGACCTGCGGCTGTGTTTCCAGCAAGCACTCCATGAAAACAAATCCATTATCTCCAGGAAGGTTCTTGTCAATAATAAAAAGATCAAATTGTATTTTTTCTGTAAGAGAGATTGATTCCTTGACGGAATTTGCTGTATAGACATCAAGTCCATCCCGTTCAAGAAATATCTTTATAGCTTTACATACTCTTGTTTCATCATCTATCACTAATATTCTGGGTTTTGTTTTTATCTCCATCTGGCTGTTTTCCTGTATCAATCTGATATTTGACTGGTAGGCGAATCTTGTTCCTTCAAAACTTTTGGCGACGAAGAGATTGGCAATATAATCTTGAACTCTGTACCAAAATTCTTGTTGGTGTTACACTCGATAGTGCCGTTGATATCTTTTACAATGGCGTTCACAATGGAAAGGCCAAGCCCTGAGTTATTTCCTTTTTTTGAGCTGTTGTACGGTTCAAACAGTCGTTTCATTATCTCGTCAGAAATTCCAGGACCGTTATCCCTGAAAATGATTTCAACCTTTCCTGTTGTTCTTTTTCTTTCATCTATCATGATCTTGACAGAACCCGGGACTTTTTTAAGGGAGATATGAATAGATCCTCCCTTGCTCATTGCCTCATAAGCATTTTTAAGCAGGTTGATCAAAATTTGCTTTAATGCATTCTTGTCGGTTTTAACCTTGGGAAAACCGGGTTCTACGGAAAGATCAGCTTCGATTCCTTTGGGAACAAGAATGGATTTTTTGACCATGTCAAGAATGTTTTTAAAAAGTCCTGACAGATCAACCCATTCAAACTGACGTACAGGTGGTTTTGAAATAGATGATAGCTCCTTTACAAGCCCGCCTATACGATCTATCTCCTCTTCGATCACGCTTAGCTCTTTCTGGGCGGGATGCCTCTCCGGAAGTTTCAGGCTTAGCCTTTTCAGGTATGAGGTAATGATCAGCAAAGGATTGTTGATCTCATGAATCACCTTGCGTATCGAGTCCGACGCTGCTTCTGCCCGCTCTCTTTTTACAAAATTTCCGTGTCCGCTCCGATATTGGCGATGATCAATAGAGAATGCTGCAAGCCGTGCCAGCATGGAAAGCATCTCTGTATTTTTTATCAAATCAGGAGCGATATCCGTATCAACACCCATGACAACAACTCCGACAGGCTTGTCCGGCAGATACATGGGCAGACAAAACATTGCCTCACAACCCAGAAGTCTTATGATCTGGGCATCCGGGATCGCAAGTCTTCCTTGATCCCGGACATTTAAGCTGTTAAGAGGAATCCGGCTAATAATAGCATTTACGAGCAAGCTCTCCTTATTGTCAAAAGAGATAGCGATACTGTTAATGATCCTGGATATCTTCTCTCTATCATTACAGAATCCAGTCAGCATATTGCTGTCAGAGTCATGTAAAAAGAAGAATATGGTCGAAACCCTGACGATAATTTTCAGTCCCACATCCAAAGCGTTGAGTAGGGCAGGCAGATCTTCTGCCTGTAGCAATGTCTCTATGGTTCCGTAAATAAGAGCGTGTTCCTTGACTCTGGATTTAAGGGAGTCTTGAATGAGCTCCAAAGCTATATCATCAGCTTTGGATCCGGAAGCGGCAAGCCTGTACAGGGCAGGTGACCTGAATCCGTCAGGCTGACCATGAGGTTTCAAGCCAAGGCTGTCAGCCATTGCCTCTACTTCACAGGCCACTTGAGTCATGAGCGGGTCAAGCTCGCTTTGGTCTATTGATACAAGATCCGTTATTTGATCATGGTCAAGGCTTTCCAAAGTTTCTGGAGAGCAGAGACGATTGACAGCATTGATGATTTTTACAAGGGGAAAGAGTGCGTATCTTGCACGGTCTATTGAGTCATTGACATAAAGAACCGCATCGGAAATCATGGGCGAGAAATTCCATTTTTGACACAGCCAGCCTCCTACTTGAGCGTGAGTAAAGTTGAAATGCCTCTTCTCACGCTCTTCCAGATCATGGTCGCTTGATGCTTTTTCAAGAATCTCCTGATAATCAAGAGGATAGTTTACCATGAGTACGAGCTTGCCGATGTCATGCATCAATCCCGCAAGAAATGCTTCATCATGACTTGCCAGGCCGCTTCTCCGTGCGATTTTTTTGGCCAGAAGCGCACATCTGAAGGAGTGGTGCCAGAATGCGTTCATGTTAAATTGACGCAAGATTTTTTCTGAACTAAAAACCTGAACTACCGAAATGCTCAAAACCAGGTTTTTGATGCTTTCAATACCAAGATATATAATGGCTGATTCAACACTTTGGATCTCTTTGTTGAGGTTAACCCAGGCAGAGCTCATAATCTGCATCAAGCGGGCGGACAATAACGCATCCGAGGAAATTATGCCAACCAGCTCCTCAATATCTGTTTCATCGCAATTGCAAACCTCAAGTATCTT
>JADFYT010000115.1 GCA_015232935.1 Desulfamplus sp. | reverse complement strand
TCCAAGGGAATCTCCAACAAGAACAAGATCAATACCTGCCGCATCGACCATGCCTGCAAATGGGTAGTCATATGCGGTTAATGCCGTAATTTTTTTACCATCTCTCTTCATTTTATAAAGCGAAGTTGTCGTTACTCTGTTTTGCATGGTGTTCCCCTCATTCTTTTTATAGAAATGACATCCTCTCCCTATCCCCTCAGGGCAGGGGGAATTCTCTGTGAAATACGTATCCAGCCAGCCGGAAACATCAACCAATTATTTACTTGACCGGATTTATTGATTTTTAACATTTATTAAATCCATGTTCAACTCAATTATGAAGAATCTGAATCTATTGAGAAAGAATTAGTGATTGACTCCAAACCATATAAGCAGGTATAGAAAAGATTTATTTTCGTTCTCCTGATTTAAGCCTTAAATCAGGATCAAACGTAGAAAAGGCAGATTTTGCGCAACACAGTGAGGGAAAAAATGATACAGACCATACGAGGTTTCAGGGATATATTACCAGAAGATACAGTGCTTTGGCAGGCTATTGAGAAAACAGCTTCAAATCTGTTTGAAGATTTTGGATTTCAGGAGATCCGGATTCCGATAATGGAGAAGACAGAGCTTTTTGCTCGAAGCATTGGTGAGACAACCGACATTGTGGAAAAGGAGATGTACACATTTCCTGACAGAAAAGGTGACAAGCTCACTTTAAGGCCTGAAGCCACCGCGTCAGTTGTCAGATCTTATATTCAGCATAACATGGGGTCATCAGATCCTGTACAGAAACTCTACACAATAGGCCCCATGTTCAGAAGAGAGAGGCCGCAAAAAGGAAGATATCGGCAGTTTTACCAGATAAATGCCGAGGTTTTTGGCATATCGTCACCATACATCGACGCACAGCTTATCCTTATTTTAAACGAGCTTTTCAAACGTCTCGGATTATCAGAACTGGATGCCCATATCAACTCTCTTGGATGCCGGGAGTGCAGGCCGGATTTTCAGAAAGAGCTGCTGATTTTTCTCAATGGCAAAAAAGAGCATCTTTGCGAAAACTGCTTGCGGCGTATGGATAAAAACCCGTTACGAACATTGGACTGCAAGGTTCCATCATGCCGAGAGGCACTTGTAGATGCCCCTTCAACCCTTGGCCATCTGTGTTCGGGATGCAGCGACCACTTTGAGACTGTAAAAAGCGTTCTTAAAGAGCAGAGCGTTGATTTTACGGTGGATAAAACATTGGTAAGGGGTCTGGACTACTATTCAAGAACCACCTTTGAGATACTGACAACTGCTTTGGGTGCCCAGAGTGCTGTGGCAGGCGGCGGCAGATATGATGCCCTGATAAAAGAGCTTGATGGTCCTGAAACATACGGGATAGGATTTGCGATCGGACTTGACAGGCTTGCTGACATTGTTGCCCAGATGATAAATGATATAAAGATGAAAAAGGCAGAAAATACAGACAGACCGGAAGGGACAGAAGATATACCAAAAAATGCCTCAGACTTTTTTAGACTTGTATCTGTTAAATCTCCGGATCTTTTCATTATTCCCTTGGGAGAAAAAGCTGCCCGACTTGCCTATATGTGGTCATCTGAATTGAATATCGCAAGAATCAGAACCGAAACAGATTACAGCGGCAGAAGCCTCAAAAGCCTTATGAAAAGAGCGGATAAACTCAATGCCGCCTATGTCCTGATAGCCGGAGATCAGGAGATTGAAGACAATGCCCTTGTGTTGAGAGACATGAAGACAAAAGAGCAGTATTTTGTTACAGCCGAAAATCCTGTTGAACAGATTGAGACACTTTTAAACAGAGTATAATGGATTTCCTGCAAAACTGAATTCCATTCCTTGATTTCACTGGATGAAAAGCGAGTTCTGCAGAAGGGTTAATAATAAACCGGCATGGCCGTTTTTTGTATGGCCACCCCGAACCATGAAAATCAGAACGCATTTTCATGGTAAAATATAATAATAAAATAAGGAACAATCAGGTGACAGATTTACTTGGAAGCATGAGAAGAACCCACACCTGTGGGCAGTTGAGAAAAAGCGATGTTGGAAAAGAGGTTGTGCTCATGGGTTGGGTACAGCGGCGGCGAGATCATGGCGGAGTTATTTTTGTTGATTTCAGAGATCGTGAAGGACTGACACAGGTTGTGTTTAACCCTGAAATATCCTCTTCTGTCCATGAGAAGGCACAGGTTATCAGAAGCGAGTTTGTACTTGGTGTCAAGGGTGTGGTAGTAGCACGCCCTGATGATATGATAAATGAGAAGATGGATACCGGAGAAATAGAGGTTTTTGTCAATGAACTTAAAATTTTAAACCATGCCCAGACCCCTGTATTTCAAATTGAGGAGAGAGCCGAAACTTCAGAAAGCATCCGTCTCCAGCACAGACACTTAGATCTGCGTCGTCCCCAGCTTCAAAAGAATATAATAGCAAGGCACACGGCTGCAAGGGCTGTCAGGGATTATCTGAACGACAGGGGTTTTATTGATATTGAGACCCCGTTTCTTACCAAAAGCACGCCAGAGGGGGCAAGAGACTATCTTGTGCCAAGCCGCGTCAACCAGGGCTGTTTTTACGCTCTTCCCCAGTCTCCGCAGTTGTTCAAGCAGCTTCTTATGATAAGCGGATTTGACAGATACTACCAGATTGTACGGTGTTTCAGGGATGAGGATTTAAGAGCTGATCGCCAGCCTGAGTTTACCCAGATAGATATGGAGATGTCCTTTGCAGGTGAAGAGGATATAATGCAGATTACCGAAGGTCTTATCAAGGAGGTTTTTAAAAAGGTGCGAAACCTTGATATAGAGACCCCCTTTGACCGGATTACCTATGAAGAGTCAATGTCAAGGTTTGGTATTGACAGGCCGGATATGCGATTTGGCCTGGAATTGTGTGATATTTCCGATATTGTCAAAAATGCCGGATTCAAGGTGTTTGCCTCTGCTGTTAAAAACGGAGGGCTTGTCAAGGCGATCAATGCCAAAGGTTGCTCAGGGATGAGCCGCAAGGATATTGATGATCTTACAGAGTTTGCTGCCATTTACAAGGCCAAAGGACTTGCCTGGATCAAGGTAAAAGAAAATGAGTGGCAGTCTCCGATCGCAAAATTTTTTACTGACCAGGAGAAGGCCGCTTTAAAAGAGCGTATCAACATGGAAGTTGGAGACTTGATATTCTTTGTTGCTGACAGTGTCAAGATCACAAACGAAGCTCTTGGTCAGCTAAGAAATGAACTTGCAAGGCGACTTGACCTGATTGACAGCAATACCTACCGCTTTGTCTGGGTTACTCACTTTCCTCTGCTTGAGTATGATGAGACAGACAAACGATATCAGGCATTGCACCATCCTTTTACAGCACCGCTTGAGGAGGATATGGACAAGCTGGAGTCTGATCCTCTTGATATCCGTTCCAGAGCTTACGATATGGTTTTGAATGGTACAGAAATTGGAGGAGGAAGCATCCGTATCCACTCAACAGAACTTCAGCAACGGATTCTGAAATTACTGGGCATTGGCAATGAAGAGGCACAGGAAAAATTTGGCTTTCTTTTGAATGCTCTTGCATCAGGAGCACCTCCGCATGGAGGCCTGGCATTTGGTTTTGACAGGCTTGTGATGCTTCTGTGCCAGGAAGATTCAATACGTGATGTTATTGCCTTTCCCAAAACCCAGAAAGCAACATGTCTTCTTACAGACGCACCTTCTGTTCCAACAACTGCCCAGTTGCAGGAGTTATCCATAAAAGTATCAAGGGTGGACGAGAGTTAAATAGAGATGATCTTGTTTTGGTATTCCCAAATCATGAAAATCGGGATACATTTTTACAATAAATAAAAATTTAGTTGCAAAGATATATGAACAAAATCTATCTTCAATTAAGGGAAGAGGCACGGAACATTATCGAGACTCTTCCCTTGCCTAAATTTTACCAGCGGTTTGACAGGGAGAGAACCTATTCCCGTCAGATGCTCCACTCCCACCCTCTTTTGATTAAAATCAAAAAAGAGATAAACCCGGTGATTGAAGATGACTTCGGACATGGTATGCACCACTCTGATCTGGTATGTGTAGATGCGGGGGCAATCATCCAGATTGAAATGCAAGCGAAACTTACGGTTGAAATAGAGGGCGATTCGCCTCTAGAAATGCAGGAGAAACCTCCGGTTCAAATGGAGGGAGATTCGCCTGTAGAAATGGATGAGAAGATTCCGCTTGAAACGCACAAAAAACCTGAATCCAAAGTTGTTTTATCAAAAGACATAAGCAACAAGATACTTTTGGTTCAGGTTGCCGGTTTGCTGCATGATATTAAAAGGAAGGAAAAAAAGCATTCAATAAAAGGTGCAAACTTTGCACAAACATTTCTGTCAACCGGGGGTTATCCCCTCACAAATGACGAAATTGATCAGATATGCCGTGCAATCAGGGAGCATGAAGCATTTCAAAAAGTCAGAACTGATCACAAGAACATAGTCAATAATTCACAAAAACATGGTAATGACGAATTTTCAACTACCCCATCTCTAATTTCAAACGCTCTTTACGATGCAGATAAATTCAGATGGGGTCCTGATAATTTCACCCATACACTTTGGGATATGGTTATGTTCTCAAACGCACCGTTTCATGAATTCATAAAACGGTATCCTCACGGCATGGCCATACTGGAACAGATCAAGGCTACATTCAGAACAGATACCGGAAAGATATACGGTCCTGACTTCATTGATCTTGGCATTGAGGCTGGAAACCAGCTTTTTAAAACAATAAAATCCCTGGATCTGACTTCCAGCAAGTGACTGCAAATCACCCAAACAGCTGTACAAGACTTCACAATTATTGATAGTTCGATCTGATAATTCAGGTTTTTGAATTATACCCTTTGTTTTTCTTGACGCACAATATGGGTGTATTGAACACAAGAGCTGACAGTTCATGCTCCCTTTGAACTTCAAGCTGCAAGGATTTTGTGTCGATCTCAAAATACTTTGAGATCACCTCCACAATATCCTTCTGAAGGTTTTCCAACGTCATCTCATTGATTTCCAGCTTATCGTACACAAGGGCGAACTGTAATCTTTTCTTTGCAGTCTCCTTACTGGATTTTTTTCCTGAAAATTTTTTCATAAATCCGTTAAGCATGGAATCTATCCTCATTTGTTCAAACCTAATTTCTGGGTAATCCTGTTCCACACTCCTGTTTTTACAGAAGGCACAATTATTGGCAGGTCAACCTCTCCATTGATTCTTTTGGCAATTCTCCTGAATGCCTGACCAGCCAGAGACTGGTTATGCATAACCAGAGGCATACCGGTATTGGTCGAAACCACCACCTGGTCATCCATTGGGACAAGCCCCAAAAGATCAATAGAGAGCACATCCATGACATCTTCATGGCTTAACATATCGCCTCTTGCCACCATTTCAGGTACTATTCTGTTTACAACCAGTCGTGGTGTTATGGAACGGGCATACAGCAGACCAATAACCCTGTCCGCATCTCTGATAGAAGAGACATCCGGTGTGCAGATCACAATAGCCTCATCCGCTGCCACTACTGAATTCTCAAACCCCTTTTCAATGCCTGCCGGAGAATCCATGATCACATAATTAAATTCATTTTTTAACTGCTTGGCCACTCTCTGGACACCAAGCGGGGTCAATACATCCTTGTTGTCACTTTGTGAAGCAGGAACCAGAAACAGGTTGTCAATCCTTCTGTCCCTGATAAGAGCCTGAGCAAGATTGCACCGTTTATTAACCACGTCAACAATGTTGAACACTATCCTGTTTTCAAGACCAAGAACCACATCTAAATTTCTAAGCCCAATATCCATGTCAATGACAGCTACCCTGTTGCCTTCCAGGGCAAGGGCGGCACCAATGGAAGCAGTAGCAGTTGTTTTTCCAACGCCTCCCTTGCCTGACGTCACTACGATTATTTTACCTTCCAATTAACACCTCGTTTACAGTTATCAATCCATTATTTTAAATCACATGACAGTTGGCCATGGAATTTTTCCAAAAGGTTGAGTTTTAAGGTAATCTTCAGTAATAATTTTATTATCCTGAACAGTTGCGATTACGATCTTTCCATTTAGATCGGCATCAAGCTCCATGGATGATACAACGCCTCCGATCTGAACATGAGGCGGTTTGAAATCAAGTGCCATTACAAATGCGTCGTCATCATCCGGAAAACCTGCATAAACATGTCCCATAAGAGAACCAAGAACAATTATATTGCCCTCTGCTGTCAGTTGTGCCCCGGGATTTACATTTCCCGCTATAATCAAATGTCCTCTTGTCTCTATTTTCTGGCCGGATCTAATCCTTCCTGTCAGGATAAGTGCATCGCTTCTATCAATGATCCACCCTTTTCCTATAGTGTTCTGCTGCTTTGCCTCCCCTCCACTGAGCCTTTTAATATCAGAATGGACAAGATTTTTTTCATGGGGTTGCGTAACACTGCCAACATCAAATCTGCTTTTAAGTAATAGTTTTACGTTGCTTACCAGATTATCATATCCTTGGACATTCCCAATATCAATAACAACTTTTGCATTTACCGCAAGATGTTTGAGACGCTCAAACAATTCAGAGATCTCTTTATATATCTCCTCTTCTGGAACAGAAGGGTTTATGGTTACCCAGAATCCATCTCCAACCCCTTTCAGTTTTACTGGTGGCATTTCCTTTATCACTATGCTGGATTCCATTTCTCCTGCTTTCATCCGCTCCTCATTTCAATAGCGCCTCTCCTAAAAACAGATCATCACTGAAAAATTAACTATTTGCAAATTGTCCGTAACTATAAAAAAAAGATTCATATAGTGTCAAGCTGGAATATTTCTATTTTATAAAAATGGCGTAAGGAACCGGTTTTAAATAACTTGCTCATTTCAGAATCACCGACCGTGAAGGACGGCGTATATAGATTTTAAAACGGGAATGTTATTCCGGACTCATTTCCGAACTTCAGGAAATCTATAGTATTGTAGCATATCTATTGCGACAAGACTGTCTTGCATGCCAAAGCAAAATCTTCGGGGTAATGGCCGTTAATCCACCTGAGTTGAGCTTCACTGAAAGCACCTGGCGATTCCGGAAGTTTTG
>JADFYT010000114.1 GCA_015232935.1 Desulfamplus sp. | reverse complement strand
ATTTAAGTATTACAGAAGTATCCAATCCGCCTGAATAGGCAAGAACTACTTTTTTTATGTCAGACAAGTTTTACTCTCCTTATACTGTTAACGAATCCTCAACAGATTTGAAATTTACAACATCCATGGTGTCATTTTTCATTGTCAGGGCATAAATGCCGTTACGGCTGATCAACTCTTCAAGAAAACGAGAGTTTCTCTGCTGTTTCCGACATAGACACCTCTTTTTTTTGAGGTTATCATTACCCGTTGGTTTTCAGAATCAGAGTCTCTAATATCGCCTTGTGCATATGTCTCTTGTTTTCCGCCTGATCCCAGAAAACAGCTCCCGGAGCCTCAAGCACATCCTCGGAAATTTCCTCACCTCTGTGAGCAGGCAGACAATGCATGACCATGACATCGGGCTTTGCTTTGGAAAGAAGGTCCCTGTTCACCTGAAATCCTTCAAAAGCAGACTCTCTTTTTATCTGTTCCTGCTCCTGGCCCATGCTTGCCCATACATCAGTATATACCACATCAGCATCTTTAACAGCTTCAACAGGATCATTGGTGAATAGAATGCTTTTACCGCCTCTTGCCAATGAAGCCTCTTTTACACAAGAGGCGATACCATAGCCGTCAGGTGTTGCGACAACAAGTTCAAGATCAAGGACAGCCGCAGCGTTGACCCATGAGTTAGCAACATTATTGCCGTCACCGACCCAGACAATTTTCCTGTTCCTATACCCCCCCTTGACCTCAACTACTGTCATAAGATCACTTAGAATCTGGCACGGATGAAAAGAGTCAGTCAAGGCATTGATAACCGGAATGGTGGAGGCTTTTGCAAATTTTTCAACCAGTGCGTGGTCAAATGTACGCATGGCAAGGGCATCAATATATCTGGACAGTACCCTTGCTGTATCTTCAGCAGGTTCGTTACGTGATATCTGGGTATCCTGGGTGCTCATGTAAATCGGAGTCCCGCCAAGCTGAATCATTGCGGTTTCAAAGGCGACCCTGGTTCTTGTTGATTTTTTATCAAAAATAAGACCAAGGCTCTTTCCGATCAAAGGCCTGTCTGAAATTCCCTGATTAAACCTCTTTTTTAGCTGAAGTGCTCTCTGGAACAGATGTGTAAAATCAGCCACTTCAAGATCAAGCAGAGACAATATGTCTTTCTTCAAAATCATTTCTCCTTCAATTTATGTGAAAGTCGCAAATTTTCAATAAGTCTCTTTAAACAGAAATGCTTATATGACTTTCATTCTTCGTTGTGCCCGGAAGCAAAATACTTGTGCTCCGGCCGTGCCGGTTCTCAGGATCCGCTGCAATGGTTTGTACGGCAGGAGCTTCTTGAACAGACCGCCAGGCAAACGAGGCACTACAAAACAGTATCCAGCACATCCACAAGGGCATCAATCTCCTCCCTGCTTACAATAAGGGGAGGCGCAAAACGTAAAATATTACCCTGTATGGCATTAATAATAAAGCCTTTTTCCAGACATTTTTCCACAACAGGAGCTGCTTCAACGTCAAGCTCCATACCAATCAGCAGACCCTGGCCCCTTACATCTTTTATTTGAGGATGGCTCTTCTTGAGTAAATTGAGTCTGCTTTTAAAATACTCACCCTTGTCTGTGCAATTCCTGAGAAACTCCGGCTCAGATATAATCGACAAAACAGTCAGTGCTACTGATGCCACAAGAGGAGTTCCTCCAAAAGTTGTGGCATGACTTCCAACTGCAAATCCCTGTGCCGCCTTTTCAGTTGCAAGCATGGCCCCCATAGGCAATCCATTTGCCAGAGCCTTTGCAAGAGTCATGATATCCGGCTTTACATCATACATCTCATGGGCAAACAGACGGCCGCAGCGCCCCATACCGGTCTGTACCTCATCATATACAAGAAGAATGCCCTCCTTGTCGCAAAGCTCCCTTACACTCCTTAAATAATCAGGATCAGCAGCGACAACACCCCCTTCACCCTGCACCGGCTCCATCATAACAGCACACACAGTGCCGTCCATTGCCTCCTCAAGTGCATTGATATCATTAAAAGGTATATGGACAAATCCATCGATCAGAGGCTGAAAGCCATGCTTGATCTTGTCCTGTCCGGTGGCAGTAAGGGTGGCCATGGTTCTGCCGTGAAAGGACTGTTTCATCGAGATTATCTTATATCGTTGATTGCCCTCTTCACGATTAAAATAACGTCTGGCAAGTTTTATGGCAGCCTCGTTTGCCTCGGCACCGGAATTTGCAAAAAAGACCTTGTCCGCAAAACTCTTTTCTACAAGCACTCTGGCAAGCTCAGCCTGAGGTTGGGTATAATAGAGATTGGAGACATGCACCAGGGTTGATGCCTGATGCGTAATTACAGATGTCACATCAGGATGGCAGTGGCCAAGGCTGCATACAGCGATACCGGCAAGAAAATCAGTATATTTATTGCCGTCTTCATCCCACAGGGTTGCCCCCTCTCCACGGACAAAGACCTTTTGAATCCGTCCATAGGTATTAAAAACATATTTGTCTGTCTTCTCGATAGTGTTCATGATGATCTTTTTCCTGTTTCAGGTTGTCTGCTTAAAATAATTTATCATACTGTTTCTATAGCGTCACTTGCCGTTTCTATAGAGTCACCTGGGTTCCAATACCTGAATCCGTGAAAAGTTCAAGCAGCAGGGCATGTGGCCTTGTTCCATTGATTATATGTGATTTCAAAACCCCGTTCTCAAGAACCTCCAGAGCACACTCCATCTTGGGAATCATGCCGCCCTTTATATCTCCGCTCCGGATCATGCTGTGTATGGTTCTTGCGTCAACAGAGGAGACAAGATTTGAGCCAGAATCAAGAAGGCCATCCACATCAGTCATAAGAATCAGACGCTCGGCATTGAGAGCTGAGGCAATTTTTGATGCTACAAGATCTGCATTGATGTTGTAGGTCTCTCCATTTTCGCCAACGCCAACCGGAGCAATCACCGGTATGAAGCCCCTGTCGGTAAGGGTGTGGATAATTTCAGGATTGATTTGCAAGACCCTTCCTACCATACCAGGATCAATGATTTCCGGTGGGTTATCCCCTTGGCTCTCCTGGTATATGGTCATCTTTTCGGCAACAATAAGGTTGCCATCCTTACCGGTAAGGCCGACAGTTTTCCCACCTTTCCGGTTTATTCTGGCTACAATCTCCTTGTTTACCTTGCCCCCGAGAACCATCTCAACCACGTCCATTGTTTGTCCGTCAGTGTATCTCATCCCTCTGACAAAACTTGGAGTGATGCCCATTGCACCAAGAACCTTGTTGATCTGAGGGCCTCCGCCATGAACCACAACAGGATTCAAACCTACATATTTCAACAGTGTGATGTCGCTTGCAAAATCCTCTTTCAGATTTTCATCCACCATTGCATGTCCGCCATATTTAACCACAATGGTTTTACCTGAAAATTTACGTATATAAGGCAGTGCCTCAATTAATATGTCCGCTACATTCATAGTTATACCCCAAAAAAACTCCCTGACCCATCAGAAATAAAACCCGTCAGAAACCAACAATATAAAGCTATATTGCCTACAGTATATACCTGCTCAAATCCTCGTCCTTTACAATAGCCATTAACTGTTTGTCCACAAAAGATGCGTCAACAACAATCTTTTCGCTGGTGTCTGGAGCCTCAAACAGAACATCCTCAAGCAGCTTCTCCATCAAGGTGTGCAGCCTTCTGGCACCTATGTTTTCAGTCCTCTCGTTAACATCCACGGCAATTGCGGCAATCCTCTCGATAGAGTCATCTGTAAACTCGATCTGCACTCCTTCAGTACGAAGCAGTGCGATGTACTGCAAGATCAAGGCATTTCTGGGTTCGGTAAGTATCCTTGCAAACTCCTCTTTGCCAAGAGAGTGCAGCTCCACCCGTATTGGAAATCTGCCCTGGAGTTCAGGAATAAGATCCGATGGCTTTGATGTGTGAAAAGCACCGGACGCAATAAAAAGGATATGGTCGGTCTTCACAATGCCATACTTGGTGGGCACTGAACTTCCCTCAACAATAGGAAGCAGATCTCTTTGAACACCCTCTCTGGAAACTTCAGGACCGTGCCCTCCTCCGCCGTTTCCGGCAATCTTGTCAATCTCGTCCAGAAATATGATACCTGACTGCTCAACAAGCTCCACTGCCTCTGTTGTAACCTTTTCCATATCCACAAGATGGGCAGCCTCTTCCTGAGACAGGATTTTGAGTGCTTCTGAAACCTTGACCTTGCGGCGTTTGGTATTTTTAGGCATCATGCTTCCCAGCATATCCTTCATGTTTATTCCCATCTCTTCCATACCGGTATTTGAAAAAATCTCGATAATCGGCATGGCACGGGAAGGTACATCCATATCTACAAGGCGTTTATCAAGTTTGCCGGCTCTGAGCATTTTTCTGAGTTTTTCGCGAGTTGAGGAGACATCCTTGCCTGAAGCGGACGTAACTATATCTATACTGTTCTGGCTCTCCTGGAGATTATCCATTATATTGGAGGAAGGTGTCCCGGCAAGAGAGAGCTTTATTCCATTCTCATCCGCTGCCTGACCATTAACATCTGCCCCCCCCTGACCATTTGATTTTGATTCAGACCCTGGAAGCAGAAGATCCAGAACTCTCTCTTCAGCAATGATTGCAGCCTTTTCCTGAACTGATTCCTGCTGTTGAGCCTTTACATTGTTAACAGTAAGTTCAACAAGATCACGGATCATGGACTCCACATCACGCCCTACATATCCAACTTCTGTAAACTTGGATGCCTCTACCTTGTAAAAAGGAGAGTTTGTAAGATTTGCAAGCCGCCTTGCAATTTCAGTCTTTCCAACACCTGTAGAGCCAATAAGGATAATATTCTTGGGAGCTATTTCATCCCTGAGATCTTCTGGTACCTGTCTTCTTCTCCAGCGGTTTCTCAAGGCAATGGCAACCGATTTTTTAGTATCTTTTTGTCCAATTATATATCTGTCAAGTTTTTCTACAATTTCCTTAGGTTTAAGATCGTTCAGCATTATATTTTTCTCTTTATTATCTATTCAAAACTATTTATCAAACTGGCATGGCCGTTGTGTGGCAACCCCGAATTACGAAAATCAGAATATATTTCCATGGTAAATCAGAATGAATTTTCATGGTAAAATTATTTATTGAAGAGTGTTGCGGTTTGCAGGCTGCTATATCTCTTCTACAGTTATGTTGGTATTGGTATAAATGCATAATGATGCTGCAATGGACATGGCTTTTTCCACAATTGTCCTTGCGTCAAGGCCGGTATTGTTCATCAAGGCATATGCGGCAGCATGGGCCGATACACTGCCGGAACCAATACTGATTACCCCTTCGTCAGGCTCAATCACATCACCGTTGCCTGAAAGAAGATAGGTATTTGTCTCGTCAGCCGCAATCATCATTGCCTCAAGTTTTCTCAGGTATTTGTCTGTGCGCCACTCCCTTGCAAGCTCAACAGCACCTCTGGTCAGATTTCCATTGAAGCGCTCAAGTTTCTGCTCTAATTTTTCAGCAAGATGAAGGGCATCTGCGGTGGCACCTGCAAAACCTGTAATTATCTTGTTATTGTATATTCTACGCACCTTTTTTGCGTGGTGTTTTGTAATTGTATTGCCAAGTGTTACCTGTCCATCTCCTGCAACCACAACCTTTCCCTTGTGTCGCAGGGCAAGAATGGTGGTACCGTGAAACTGTTCTGTCATAGTTACTTTTACTCCTTGTTTTTCATAATTCTTCCAGGCTACAATAATAATCGTCACGCCCACAGGACGTGGTTTTTTTCAGGCAAGTAAAAACAAATTTTCATGGTAAAAATCAAAATTCCTGTTTCTAACTCCTTGGATGAGCCTTGTCATACACCTGCATCAGTTTGTCGATAGTCACATGAGTGTATATCTGTGTCGTGGACAGACTTTCGTGTCCCAAAATTTCCTGTATTCCACGAAGATCAGCACCCGCGTCCAGCATGTGGGTAGCAAACGAGTGCCGCAACATATGAGGAGATACATGTAGCCTGAGGCTGCACTCAGAGACAATCTTATCAAGGATACGCCCCATGGAGCGGCCGGTCAGCCGTGTCAGATTTTTATTGAGAAAAAGAGGCTTGAACCGATGGCCAAGCATATGCCGATATTGCAAAACAGCCTGCAATGCTCTCTCTCCCACAGGCACAATTCTATCCTTGCCACCCTTGCCCGCTGAAATTTTGATAAATTGCTCCTCAAAATTGATATCATCAAAGTCAAGGGCTGACATTTCAGACAAACGGATACCAGTAGAATAAAATGTCTCTATAATAGCAAGGTTTCTCTTTCCAGGAAGAGAATCAGTTTTTATTGAATCCAGCAGCAAAAACAGGTCATCAACAGTGAGAAAATCTGGTATGTTACGCGGAACTTTTGGCATTGAGACCATTTCTGCCGGATTGAGATCAAGCTCTCCATTGCGGACAAGATGATTAAAAAAGGATTTAAGAGATGAGAGCTTTCTTGCCATTGAGCTTTTTTTGATTCCTGTTCCAGCAAGGTGCATCATGTAATCTCTTGCGATATTTTTATAATCCTGCCTTGCAAATTGCAAGAAAAGCTCATCAGTCAAATATTGAGGTTCTGTTTGGGAGGCATCAGTTTTTTTGGAACATACATCTGTTGAACATGCGTTTGCAGATGACGCTTGAATATTGCCGGACAGATACCTTTTTTCAAGATGTTTGAAATAATCACTTAAATCATTTTTATAGGCGGTAATTGTATGTGGAGAATAGCCCTTTTCAGCCTCAAGAATATTTAGAAAAGATTTCAAAAACGTCACCATAGATATTCAGTAATCTCACTAACCTGGACAAGCCAGAATCGAAAAAAATTGCTATTTTCTTGCCAGAATAACAAGAAAATCAAGGATAAGACTCTAAGCAGCAAGTCTTGCCATTATCTGTTTCATATCTTCCCATACAAACCGTTTCAGGCTGTTGTCCTCCAAAATCTGGGCAGGATGATATGTGGGCATAAGAGCTATTCCATTGTAATTATAAAATATTCCTCTTGCAGTTGTCAGCATATACTCTCTTCCCATCAAAATTTTCAAGGCCGAGTCGCCAAACGTACAGATAATAAT
>JADFYT010000113.1 GCA_015232935.1 Desulfamplus sp. | reverse complement strand
GAAGGATGCATGATGACTATGGAAACATCAGGCCGGAATGGATCAAACTTGAACGAGTTGTGAAAAGAACCCAGGGGTTGACCGGAGAGAGAAGTTGCCTGACTCAAGATGTGGCAGATTCAAACGCAGCCCAGGCCGGATCAGGGATGGAGCTGACATCTGAAGAGCTGGACTCCGCCATATGGAACATGAGTATAGTTCTTGGAAGGCCATATCACGAAACAAGAAAATGCTATGAGTATATGGAAGGCAACAGGTGCAAGCACAAGAGCAACAACGGCCTTTTCTCATTGATATATCATTTAGGAAAACGTATCCAGGCAGATCAGCAGTCACGCGACGATGCCCTTATTATCTATTTTACACCATCCCTTATGAGCATAATCGGCCATCAAAGATATGGAAAGCTGTGGGCATCACGCATTGACAACGAAATTCTTGCTCTTGACCTGCAACACCGTCCGTTGCATATAATAAGTGCAAATCTTCACAGTGTAGTCAATCTTATATATGGCTACGGGGCAATTAAATCCGCTGGTACCATCAAGGGCAAAAAAACATCTGAAAAATACCCTGCTCAATACACGGACGAGAGTATTGAAAAAATGGATATCTACTCCTTTTGTGCTTCGCTCAGGGATAAAGGAGTCCAGGTTATTGAATTTGCCAGGGAGAGGGGGCTATACCTGCTTGCGGATCAGTCTGGTGCCAATATTGATTGCCAGCTTATTGATACAGCACTGTTCAGCGATCTGGAATTCCATCCCGAGCTGAATATTGACATGTCGCTTTTAAAGGAAAAACCGTTGATACTGGTTATGGATTACGCCTTTGGTGCCCAGGCATTTGAGGTTATGGAGCAACTGTTAAAACCGTTTGATCAGAACGGGGAGAAAAAGCCATTGACCTTGGGTTCCATCTCTATCATGGGCAAGGCGGGAATCCTGCCTGGAGAAAAAGGAGATATAATGCTTGCAACTGCTCATGTATGTGAAGGCACATCTGACAACTATATCTTTGATAACGATCTGGCATCCGGAGACTTTGATCCTCGGGTACGTGTATATGTAGGCCCCATGGCAACGGTTCTTGGCACATCTCTTCAGAACAAGGATGTTCTCAAAATGTTCATGTCAGACTGGAAGGCTGTTGGACTTGAGATGGAGGGCGGACACTATCATAAAGCTATCAACGCGTCCATTATAAAAGGCAATATCCCTGCAAACACAAAGGTGAGGTATGCCTACTACGCATCGGATAATCCTTTAATGACGGGCAACACTCTTGCTGCCGGAGCAATGGGACAAGAGGGTATCAGACCAACCTATATGATTACAAAAGTAATTCTGGAAAAAATTATGGTTTCTATAAAAACCACAGAGACTTGATGGTCTCGTAAAAAGTCATGAGTCAGCATTTTTCAGTGCAATAACTCTCTGATTTTATTGTACATGGATTTTGTCAAATTGACTTTTTACGTGGAAATTAGACTCAGTAAGTTATTGAAAGATAAGAATATACATAAAAAAACAACAAAATCAGGAGGAAAACGCAGCATGGATGACTTAAAGCCTGAGTAACGTTACAGGTCAGCCAATAGTCATCATCACCCTGCTTAAATTATCATGTCAAATAACCTATATATTGCAGCAACAGGCCCAAGAAGCGGCAAAACTGTCATTACACTTGGAGTTATGGAGCTTCTTTTAAGAAAAATGAACAAAGTCGGATTTTTCCGGCCTATTGTCCAGGACAGTGAAGGAGTTGACAAGGACATAACCCTGATATCATCCTATTTTGACCTGAAAATTCCTGTGAGCCAGATGTACGGCTTTACAACTGAAGAGGCAACAGAGCTTGCGTCTCGCGGCAAACAGGGTGAGGTTATTGAAGGGATTATCAATAAATATAATCAGCTCAAGGAGAAATGCGAATTCATTGTATGTGAGGGTACTGACTCCATAAGTGCCTCTGCGTCATTTGAATTTGATATAAATGCGGAGATAAGCAAAAATCTCTCAAGTTCGGTACTGTTGGTTGCAAGCGGTCAGAAAACTACAGTTGACGAGACTGTACAGTCTGTTGAAACCGCTCTGGCCTCCTTAAAGAGGAGAAAAGGGATATGTCTTGGAGTTATCATCACCAGAACTGACCCCATGAGCGGGAAAGAGATCATAAAGCGAATTTCAGAGGCTCATGCGGATGAAGGGCTTCTTCTGTACGCGATCCCGGAAGACACATCCCTTCGCCGCCCCACAATCATCGAGATTGTAAAGGAGCTTGACGGCACTGTGCTGTGGGGTAAAAATCACCTGAATCGCCATGTTCACAACTTTAATGTAGCTGCCATGCAGCTTAGAAACCTGCTTCCAAGAATAGAGCACGGAGACCTGATTATAACCCCTGGAGACAGAGCAGACGTTATTGTAGCCTGTCTCGCGTCGGTATCATCAACTTCACGCAAAAATATTGCGGGGCTTTTGCTGACAGGGGGGTTGGTACCATGCGAATCCATAGCAGAGCTTATCAATGGATTTCCGGATGTTCCCCCGGTGGTGAGCGTGCAGGATAACACCTTTCCGGCAGCCACCAAAGTGAACAACATCCAGGCCGGGATTTCACCTTTCGACAAACGGAAAATAACAAAAATACTTGCCACCTTTGAAAAGCATGTCAATACAAAAAAACTTGCACAAAAAGTCATAACAACAAAAACAACCATCAAAACACCAAAGATGTTCGAGCTTGAGCTGATACAAAGAGCAAGGGAGAACCGTCAGCATATTGTCCTTCCGGAAGGAGAGGAGGAGCGCATCCTGAGGGCTGCTGAAATCCTGATGAGACGCGAGGTGGTTGATATAACGCTGCTTGGAAATAAAGATAAAATTTACAAGAAGATCAAATACCTTGGGCTTCGTCTGGATTCTGTCAATCTTATAGATCCTCCAAAATCGGAGTTCTTTGATGAGTATATCCAGAGCTACTACGCATTAAGGGAACACAAGGGGATAACGCCTGAATATGCCCATGACATGATGAAGGCTGTAAATGAATACGCGACAATGATGGTATTTGCGGGCCATGCTGACGGAATGGTATCTGGCTCTGTCAACAGTACAGCAGCCACAATCAGGCCGGCACTTCAGATTCTGAGCACAAAGCCTGACTGTTCCATTGTGTCAAGCGTGATGTTCATGTGCCTTGAAGACAGGGTTCTTGTCTATGGAGACTGTGCGATCAATCCTGACCCCAACGCTGATCAGCTTGCGGAGATCGCCATCAGCTCGGCACAGACGGCTGTGGTCTTCGGAGTTGATCCTGTCGTGGCAATGCTCTCCTACTCCACAGGAGCGTCGGGAAGCGGCACAGATGTGGACAAGGTTCGCCAGGCTGCTGAAATTGCCCGTAAAAAGTCGGAAAAGAGCTTCCCGGGACTCAAGATTGAAGGGCCGATCCAGTATGATGCGGCTGTTGACGCTTCCGTGGCCAAGACAAAACTTCCTCAAAGCGAGGTTGCAGGAGCTGCGACAGTATTTATATTTCCTGATCTGAATACCGGAAACAACACATACAAGGCCGTTCAAAGATCATCAGGTGCGGTTGCTGTGGGACCTGTGCTTCAGGGGCTTCGCTATCCTGTAAATGATTTGAGTCGCGGCTGCACGGTCACTGATATTGTAAACACCGTTGCAATTACAGCAATACAGGCACAGTCTCAAAAAGGTGTAAAGTATGATGACTGACAGCGGTTTATGATTTAACAAAAAAATGTATGATATTTTTTTTAGGTCGAGCGATAAATAGCACGGCTGAATACAACAAAGCCCAATGAAATGGACTGTTATTACAGATGGCTTCAGCCGGTTTTTATTATTTTATTACTCAAGAATTTCAATCAGACATTAATTGCAGCGAAGCTGCTTGTGTTCGCCCTGAAATTTATTTCAGGGCTGTACAACTCTGCTGGAAAGACATCCTTTGAAACAACCTGAAAACAACATCCCCTCTTTTGCCGCTCTTGCAATTAAATATGACATGATCAATCAGGATCAGTTGAGTGATGCATATCGCTTCATGGAGAAAAAAAAATCTGAGGCGGAACCCTGCTCGTTAGAGTATGCCCTTTTGACAAATAAAGCCATTACAAGGCAACAGGTTGATTTGGTCAAGGCTCTTCGTGACTTTTTGACTGTCAGGAAAAAAAGCGAGCTTTTTGGCTATATCGCCGTTGAAAAAGGGTATGCAACACAAAAAGAGATTAAATCCGCCCTTGCAAGACAGCAGCAGCTTTTCCGTGAAAAAAGAGTCAGAAAAATGGTCGGGGATATTCTTGTTGAGTCTGGCATCCTGACAAGGACACAGCAGCGGATTATTGCGGATGAGCAAAAAAATGCAGCGGACGATAAGAATATTGCAATAAATGACAAGAGTATTGCGGTGGCGGGTGACCAGCAAATCAGTGTATCTGAACAAAACCGGCCAGTTTCGGGAACTGATCAACATGCTGACAAATTGAAGAAGATCAACCCTGGCACATCTTCTTTACCACATCAATCCCGATCTTCGCCACATCAATTCCGATCCTTACCGCATCAATCCAGAATTACCAAAGAGAGTGAAAAAGAGGAGCCTAAAAACATTGCTGTTGAAGTCACTCCCGATAAAATGGAAGCGTGGGTAAAAATTATATATAATAATCCTTCTCCTTCAGATTCATCAGTTCCCTGGCAGCCAGACTCTCTTGTTGAAAGTTCAACAGAGCTAAAAACAAAGCTCGTCACACCGGCAGATATAAAAACAGCTCTTGAAAAAAAAGGGGTCAGGACCGGCATATTACGTGACGCTGTCCTGCAATGCCATATTGACCAGAAACAAGATTTTTTCCCGGCAGCATTTGGAGAATACATATACAGCAAAACACTTGAATACCAGTTCAATTTTGACAAGACCGCAAGCGATATCACTTTTAAAAAAAACAGGAGTGTTGCATCTGTTGACTCTGGAGACCTCAATATCAAGGGCAAGGATATCTTTGGCAACTCTGTTGAATTTCCGGATTTACCGCTGTTTCGTTGCGGCAAGGGAGTATTTGTTTCTGAGGATGGCACCCAGGCAATCTCTTTGCACAGCGGGTATCCTGCCATTTCATTGGATGGCAGACTGTATATATTTCCGGTTATAAATGTGCTTGGTGATGCAGATACCCATTTTGGACAGATCGAACCATATGCAAGTGTTAACGTATCAGGAACATTGACAGGGGCCTATTCTGTTAACGCGGGTCAAATAAAAGCCGGCGAGATTCGGGGGGCAACAATATCATCAATAGGAGATATAGCTGTTGAGGTCGGCATTAACCGCAGCCGTATAAAAACACAGGGGAATTTATATGCAAAATATATCCACAATTCACGCGTTGAATCCTTTGGCGATGTTTTTGTTGAACATGAGATAATAGACTCCACAATTATTATCTCGGGCAAGTGTCATGCACCGAAAAGCAGGATCATAGCCTCAAGAATATCAGCTAAAGGGGGAATTGTCGCAGCCGGTGTCGGAAGCGATGTGACAGAGCCGTGCCTTCTTGCAGCAGGGGGCGAAGAGCACATTGCACTGATGTCACGCCAGATTACAGATCAGATACGTAATGCCCGAAAGGAGCTTGATGAACTCATGGAAAGCAAATCGGAGATGGAACACAATATCAAGGAGATATTCCGAAAAATGGTTGAACTCAAAGCTGTTCATGATCGTGCCAGATCCGCTGCTGTTGAGTATAGCCAACATGCTGATATTAGTGGACATACCAATAAAAAGACCACACCCCTTATAGATGATCTCAAGCTGAAAATGGCAACTTCCGTTGATGAAATAAAAAAATATAATGCACAGAAAAAAGAACTGGAGTCTGATCTGGAAAAAACAGCAAATACAATAAAAGAGCTTGAACCTGGGGTTGAAAAACAGATAATGGAACTTGAGATGGACAGAAATCTCTTTTTCAAGTGGGCAGACTCCCGGCCGTCTGTTCCTGAAATCAAGGTTTCCGGCCGAATCTCCCAGGGAACCCGCGTGAAAGGAATCTTTTCATCCATTACTGTTCATGAAGATATCAGGAACAGTACGCTGGTTGAAAGGAAAAATAAAAGAATCTCCGGAACAGATCCCGGTTTTGAGCATGAAATATTAGTGGTATAGAAGTCGGTTTTAAATAACCTGCTTTTTATCTGCAAAACCATCATTCCAGGTACAATCCTCTATAATTTGAATTTCTCAACCAGTTGCTTTAAGTGTATCGCCAGCTTGTTTAACTCGTCAGCATCAAGCTGTACCTTATCCCCGTTGTTGAGCATCTCCTGAGCAAGCATACTGGCCTGAGCAATTTCATCGACGACCTGTTCTGACGAAACAGAAAACTGGCTTATATTTTTGTTCACTTCCTGTACTCCCGCAGAAGACTGGGCTACGTTATTTGCTATCTCTTTTGTTGTTACGGACTGCTCTTCTACTGCACTTGCGATAGTGTATGTAGCATTGTTGATCTCATTAATTATCTGCAAGATATTTGCTATTTCTGATATTGTACCAGATGTGGATTTCTGAATATGATCTATTTTGGATTTTATTTCATTGGTAGCATTGCTGGTCTGCTTTGCAAGCTCCTTTATTTCAATAGCAACAACAGCAAATCCTTTGCCCGCCTCTCCGGCACGAGCAGCTTCTATAGTTGCGTTCAGGGCAAGAACGTTAGTTTGATCAGAGATATCATTTATAACATCAGACACTTGACCAATCTCCTGTGCGGCTTTTCCGAGCTCTTCGACCATTTGAGAGGTACTTTGGATCTGAGCGACCGCTTTTGTACTTATGTTGCGGGCACTTTCAGTATTTTGTCCAATTTCGTTTACGGTAGAAGCCATCTCTTCTGACGCAGTCGCAATAAGATTCATGTTTGTTGAAGATTCTTCCATAGTTGCGGCTATGGATCTTATGGTGGAACTCATTTGCTCTGATGAGGAGGCTACAATATTTGTTTTTTCCGACATGCTGTTGGCACTTTTAGACATCTGAACTGAAAGCCCGTGCAGATCTTTGGAAGCCATGCTCAAAGTAAAAGTGTTGTTTACAATATCCTTGATAATATCCTGAAGCCTTGCGATAAAAA
>JADFYT010000112.1 GCA_015232935.1 Desulfamplus sp. | reverse complement strand
GAAACTTTACCAATATCTTGCGGCAGATTCTTCGTCAGAGGACATAAAAAATATTTTTGAGGATCTTGCGACCATGGAACAGGGACACAAATTTAAAATGGAGCAATCCTATAATGACGTGGCTTACGCAGAAGAATGGTAGCTTTCGAGCCGGAAAACGGTCTGTCAACAGATACAACAAGACTTTGAACAAACTGCTCCAAGTTTTAAATTTTTTCAAGCACCCCAAGCGTTTGTGTCATCTCAAGGGGCTTGTAATCTCCTGACGCAAGTGCTTTTTCGTACACCTGACGCGGAGCCTGGCCACCTTGTGACGGATCCATGAAAATATCGTGTATAACAAGAAAACCTCCTGCCATGATGTGCCTTGACCATGTCTCATAGTCACTCATGGCAGCCTCTAATGTGTGCCCTCCGTCAATAAAGAGCATTGCAAGGGGAGTTGCCCACATTCTGCCTGCGACCTCTGACGATGCCACTATCGGCACCACACTGTCCGCAAGACCTGCCTGCCCAAGCGTATTCTGGAAAAACCTGAGGGTATTTATCCTCTTGAGTTCAGGATCATAAAGCTCGGGATCAAAATATTCCTGATCCGGCTGCTGCTCTTCCGAACCTGCATGATGATCCACAGAGAACAGGATTGAATGGTTCTGTCTGCATGCGGTTCCTATGAAATAGGCTGATTTTCCGCAGTAGCTGCCGATCTCCAGACATGGCCCCAGCCTTGATGCCTCAAGTGCTACCTCATGGAGGCGAAGAGCCTCGCTGTCAGCCATGAATCCCTTAATGGTTCTGCTGAAATCAAAATCAATTGCTGTCCTCATTTTTTTAATACTCCAGTAGCTGCGTTGGTTGACTCCAGTGGCTGCGTTGGTTGACTCCAGTGGCTGCGTTGGTTGACTCCAGTAGCTGCGTTGGTTGTTTTGGATATCCAAAATCATCATTCATCATAACTTTTAACAAGCACCTCTCTTGGTTTTGAACCATCCTGAGGCCCTACAAGTCCTTCTCTCTCCATGGTTTCAATTATTCTGGCAGCACGATTATACCCGATTCTGAGATGACGCTGGACACTTGATATGGATGCCTGCCTTGTTCTTGCGACAAGAGCTACAGCCTCATCATATTTCTCGTCATACGGCTCTTCATCATCTCCTCCAGTGCTGTCCTCGGCCTTTTCGGTTATATCCTCGACATAATCAGGCTGCTGCTGCTCTTTTAAAAACGAGGTGACCCTTGCGATCTCCTCTTCTGATATGTATGCCCCCTGAATCCGCTGGAGACGACCCGTACCAGGGGGCAAAAAAAGCATGTCTCCGTTGCCCAGAAGCCTTTCCGATCCATTTGTATCAAGAATTGTTCTGGAGTCTATTCTGGAGGATACCTGAAATGATATTCTGGTGGGAAAGTTTGCCTTGATAATGCCGGTAAGCACATCCACAGACGGCCTTTGCGTTGCCAGAATGATATGGATACCGGCAGCTCTTGCCATCTGGGCAAGACGTATCAGTGCTGACTCTACATCACGGGATGCCACCATCATCAGATCTGCAAACTCATCCACAATAACCACAATGTAGGGAAGCCTCTCAAGAACCGATTCATCCATATCAGGATTTTCGTTCATATCGGAATTTTCGTTTTCCGTGTTTGGGGCACTCTCCTGACAGGCTGAACTTTCCTCTCCCGCAGTTACTTGATTCCCTTCATCAACGCAATTCATTGCCGGAGCTATCAAGTCAGAATTGTCATGGTTAGAATTAAGTCTTTTAATCTCGAGTTTGCGATCAACCAGAGTATTGTACTGAAGAAGGTTGCGAACTCCGTTTTGTGCCAGAAGCTCGTATCGCCTTTCCATCTCCCTGACCGCCCAGAAAAGGGCATTTGTGGCTTTTTTCATATCTGTCACCACAGGAGATATAAGATGGGGAATACCGTCATAAACAGAGAGCTCAATACGCTTGGGATCCACCATGATAAACTTTACCTCATCGGGCCTTGCTTTATAAAGCAGGCTTATGATCATGGCATTTAGCCCAACGCTCTTGCCTGTTCCGGTCGCCCCTGCAATAAGAAGGTGGGGCATGGAATCCATTGGTGCTGAAACCGGATTTCCCAGAATATCCTTGCCAAGTCCAAGGGTGAGCCTGGAGCTCGACTCCATAAAGTCAGAAGAGGCCAGAAGCTCTTTTAACAGAACAATCTCCCTTCGGTCATTGGGAATTTCAATTCCAACAACATCCTTTCCAGGGATAGGCGCGACTATGCGGATACTTAACGCACTCAAGGCAAGGGCAAGATCATCAGTAAGATTGACAATCTTGCTGATCTTGATCACGGGGGCGGGCCTGTACTCAAAGGTTGTAATTACAGGGCCAGGAAGGATATCCACAATTTCGCCCTTTACGCCAAAGTCTCTTAGCTTGTTGTCAAGAATCTCTCCCTTTTGCTTTAATGCCTCCATATCAGGGCCGTCGTTGCTCTTTTGTTTGTCATTTAAAAGAGAGAGTGGCGGAAGAGTGAACAGACCTTTTTCCGGTGGCTGAATTCTGTAATTTGACGGATCTGTTCTGTTTTCTGACGGTTCTGTTCTGTTTTCTGATGCCTGTATCCTGTTTTTTGATGAATCTTCTTCCTGTTTTTTTGAGGAGAAGCTCTTTATCCTTCGGGTCAAAGCTCCAAGAGGAGAAAAATCCACATCTTGTGACACCGTGCCGGAAGTGTCCACTGAAACAGAACCTTCTGCATCCTGAACAGGAAGGCCGGAACCGCCCTGTTCAACAGGAAGACCGGAACTGCTCTGTTCAACAGGAAGGTCAGAGCCGCTCTGTTCCGGCTCTTTTTGTCCTGCATCTTTTTGTTTTGCCTCTTTTTTCCAGGATATCAATTTAAAATCCATTCTAAAATCAGGCAGCCTGCCAAGGCTTTGCCAGCTTGAAACATTTTGGTCTGATCCTGTCCCGCATCCTTTGTCCTTTATCCTTCCGGCAACCGTCATGACCGCGTTATTGGCCTCTACAGCCTTTAAACCTACAAAACGCAGAAAAATAAAAGTAAAATCCCTGATAACACTCAAACATTGAGACGCAGGGATTCCGGTTGTAATGACCACACCCGAAAAGATAAAAAACAGAAGAATGACAACAGAGCCAGGTGTGCTGGTATATTTGACAAGAAAGGCTGAAATTGCAGAACCTGTCAAACCTCCGGATGATATCTGACCACCACGGACAATGACATGTTCCCTGATAATGGGCAGGATGCCCGCTGTGGAAAAAAGCAGAACAGTCCCGCCTGTAATGGTCATGACAATCTGACGGGTGCTTTTCCGGGTTAAATGCCAGAGTGTGCATAAAAATATAAACAGCGGGATCCAAAGAGATGCCAAGCCAAACAGCCCGACAAGAAGACCTGACAGATGGGCTCCTGCAAGTCCGAAGAGATTCTGGATATGATCTGACGAAAATGCCTGATGGTTAACTGACGGGTCATGAGGAGAATGTGAAACAAGGCTCACAGATGTGAAAACTACAAAGAACAGCAGAAGTATGGTCAATAACTCTTTTCTCATACTTCAATGATAATGGGCACAATCACGGGGCGTCTTCTGATTGTAAAAAAGAAATACTGTTTAAGTGCCTTTTGAAGGCGTGAACGGATAAGATCAACCCTTGACTGGGAACCTGCCTCAATCTCCTCGACAATCTCAAGAATTACGCACTGGGCATCATCAACAAGGTACCCTGTCTCGGCACCAAAAACAAAGCCTTTTGAGATCAGTTCAGGGCCATAGAGAACAATGCCGGTCTCCTCATCAATTATCATGGAGACCACCACAAGACCGTCTTCGGAAAGATTTCTTCGCTCCTTGAGGACACTTCTGCCCACATCGCCTATTCCCTTGCCGTCAATCAGAACCCTTCCGCTGTGGACATTGCCTGAAATTTTTCCCAGTACCTGGCCACCTGTAAACATGCTGCCCGCAACTGCAGACAAGGGGAAAGCCTTATTTTTCGCAAAACCAATATCCATGTTATTTTGCAAAATATCAATCACCTTGTCCTTCTGTTTGTCCTGAAAAATCCCCTTTTCCGTTTTTTGATCTTTCTGCAAATCCATCCCGTTTTTTACGGCTGTGGCATCAACATGCTCAAATAAGACAATATTCCCGTTCTCGGCCAGAAGCACATTCTTTCTTGGAATCCCGAGCTTCTCGGCAAGGCGTGCATGGGTTACCAGATGGCGGTACTCTCCGTGAATCGGGATAAAATACTCGGGACGGGTGAGGCTTATCATCAGCTTGAGCTCTTCCTGGCAGGCATGTCCAGAGACATGAACAGGGGCGATCTTGTCATAAACTACCCTGGCTCCCCTTCGGTAGAGGTTGTTGATAATGTTAGAGATGGCCTTTTCATTTCCGGGAATGGATTTGGAGGAGAGAATGACGCTGTCCCCTCTTTTAATATTAACCTGCTTGTGGAATCCGGTCGCCATTCTGGCAAGAGCGGACATGGGCTCTCCCTGGCTTCCGGTGGTTATTATCATCACTTCTGAATCAGGAAGCGAGTTGACCCTTTTAACATCAATTGCCATGGTATCGGGGTAGCTCAGATAACCAAGCTCTCTTGCTGCTGCCACTGTCTGTTCAATGCTTCTGCCGTTGAATACAACCTTGCGTCTTGTATGGATGGCAATATTTATGATCTGCTGGATTCTGAATATATTTGAGGCAAAAAGGGCAATGATAACCCGACCGCTGCTTTCTGCTACAATCTTGGCAAGAGCCTCTCCAACCTTCTGATCCGAATCTGTGTAGCCCTCTCTTTCCACATTGGTCGAGTCGGAAAAAAGTGCAAGAACCCCCTCTTCCCCAAGTCGGGCAAAACGGGATATGTCAGTGACATTGGCCTCTTCAAAACAGTGGTTTATCTTGAAATCGCCGGTATGGACAACCAATCCCACAGGTGTGCTTATTGCCAGAGCCACACCATCAACTGTGCTGTGACTCACACGTATGAACTCAATGTCAAAAGGGGGAATTGTTATGCTCTCTCCGGGGCGAATCTGTGTAAGCATTGTAGTATGGTGGAGATCAAACTCCTGGAGTTTGTTTTTGACCAGGCTCAATGTAAAGGCAGTGGCATAAATTGGAACCGAGATCTCCCTGAGCAGATATGTGATTGCTCCGATATGATCTTCATGGGCATGGGTCAGGATAATGGCTTTGACCCTCTCCTTGTTGTCGCGCAGATAATCCATGTCCGGTATGACGATGTCAACGCCAAGCATGTAATCTTCGGGAAACATAAGTCCTGCGTCAATAATAAAAATGGTCTCCTCATATTCTACCACCATCATATTAAGACCAATTTCACCCAGACCGCCAAGGGGTATTATCTTCAGCATGACTTTATTATTTTTCTCCGTTTATATTGATATATCAAGGCCGTCAAGCATGGCATCTACCTTGTCCATAAGCCATTCTCTCTGTTTTTTGTCAGCATAGCACATGCAGTCGCACTTGATATTTTTCTTTATTCTGACCAGGAGTTCACAGGAGAGGCGTTGCTCTTCAAGCTCAAAGGCAAAGTAGTGGGGCTGACACTCCATATGATCTTTTTGCATGGAGTTGAGGAGTTCTGGTTCCATCTCAACCCAGTAGATGGAACCAAGGGATGGTTGACCAAAGGTCTCATCACAATATCTTTTCAATTTTTCATAGTCTTCGGGTCTGAGCCCGTCTATTAAATACTGTTTCACGTCTAATTCTTTCTGGAGTTATTCAAAAACTTATCATTCGCATGTAATCATCGTGCGTTCCAATCCATACCCAGATCAAATCTTCACCATCTTCATAAGCCATCGCACGATAACCGATACTTACTCTTGCAGACCAGAACTTTCCGACCTTCTTGAAATGCAGCGAAGGGTGACTGGGATCATTTTTGAGCAGTTCAAAACTATCTTCTGCCATCTTCTGTATTGCTAAAGGAAGTTTTCTAAAGCACCTCCAGAAACGGTCAGTAGTTCTGTGCATCAGAGATTTCTAAGAATCTCTTTATGTTTCTCACCACGAGCTTCCTCAATCAGAAAATCCAGTTTGCCTTCTTCCGAATCCTGTTTAATTTTTTTATCCCATTTTTCCCAGTCATTTTCTGAAAACCATTTTCTCAGTCTGATATACTCTTTTTCAGGAAGTGCGTTTATATCTTTTTTTATTTTTTCTGCTGTAACCATTGCCTTATTTCCTTTTTCATATTGCACGATAGAGTCAAGGGCTTTGAGATTCTCTATTATTTCAGTCATACCTTCCATGAAAAACAAAGTTGGTTTGCATGCCGAAACAAGAAGAGACAAGAAAAATAGTGTCAAAGCATCCTCTCCTGTAAAAATTGACATACCACAATTAACCGGTCTGTTGCAACCTGAAAAAAACATTGTTTACCCCTGTCTTAAACTCCTTGTCGAATCCTTTTTCATATTCTGTTTTTTCTCCTTTGGCGGGTTGAAATAACCATGTATCAAATAGGGAAAATCCTTTTCAAGCTCCCTGATAATCCACTCCATACCAAGAGAGGGACTCTCTCCTCCGGCCTGCTCCATGCTCCGAAGATAGCCAAGAGGATCATAGTTCAGGTTTCTCCATTGAATCATGTTGACAGGATAGCTTTCAAGAAACTTTTTTAGTGCCATGAACTCTTTTTCTGAATCGGTAACACCAGGACAGTTCAGATAGTTCACAGAGACAAATTTACCTTTATTTCCAGCAATTGCAATGCTTTTGAGAACATCTGCGTATGTGTAGTTTCTCGGTCTGAAATAGGCAGTATAACAGCTTTCCCTTACGGAATTCATGCTGACCCTCACAGAATCGAGCCCGGCGTCAAAGAGCTTTGCCAGACGTTGCGGCATACCGGCATTGGTGTTCATGTTAATGGTTCCGGCATCTGTATTCTCTCTGATCTGCCGGATGGCCGGTTCAATAACATGGAATGCGGTCAAGGGGTCTCCCTCGCACCCCTGGCCAAAACTTGCAACGCTGTTTTTCACCTTTGGCAGATGTTCGACGGCCACCTGGGCAATTTCCAGAGACTCGGGAACAAACGATATCCTGTCCTGGCATGCCATCAGATTGTTCTCACGCTGAAGAGATATACAGCCAAGACAGTTGGCATTGCAGACTGTCGAGGTCGGTATGGGTGCCTCATATCTTCCTAAAAAGAAGT
>JADFYT010000111.1 GCA_015232935.1 Desulfamplus sp. | reverse complement strand
AAACCGAGTTTGATCTTTCTTCAACATCAAATCCGAAGAGAATAGCTGTGGTCGGGGCAGGACCTGCCGGATTATCTTTTTCTGTTTATGCTGCCCAAAAGGGACATTCTGTGACACTGTTTGATACATCACCCTCTATTGGCGGCCTTTTGAATCTTGCTGTAAAAATTCCCGGCAAAGAGGAGTTTCATGAGACGTTAAGGTATTTCAGCAGACAGCTCGAACTTCTCGGGGTCAAAGTGGTGTTAAACAAAAAGGTGACTGTTTCAGATCTTATTCTTGGTAGAGATGCCTTCCCAACAGGCAGCAGCAGCCGTTCCACAGACACTTCAGGCAAAAGTGATTCTTCTGCATTTGATGAGATTGTGATCGCAACCGGAGTGACACCAAGAGTTCCTGACCTTCAGGGCGTGGATAACCCCAAAGTGCTGTCATACGTTGATGCCATCAATAACAGCCACCAGATCGGCAGGTCAGTTGCAATTGTTGGAGCCGGGGGAATAGGATTTGATGTTGCCACACTTCTGACCCATGAGGGAGCATCCTCAAGTCTTGACAATGATCTCTATTTAAAGGAGTGGGGAATTGATGGCAGATACCAGAATCCTGGAGGACTGCTTTCAGCAGATAAGGGCAATATCTCTAAAGATAACAATATCAAATCTTCGGACAGAACAGTTTATCTCATGCAGAGAAAAGCAACCAAAGTGGGAGCCAATCTTGGAAAGACAACAGGCTGGATTCACCGTGCCCTGTTGAAAAAAAGGGGAGTTATAATGCTAAGTGATGTAAGTTACGAAAAGATTGATGAAAAGGGTCTGCATATCGCAAGAGATGGTAAAAAAGAGGTGCTGAATGTGGATAATATTATCATCTGTGCGGGACAGGAGTCTTTGTTGAATCTTGCTCATGATCTTAAATCATCAAATGTGTTCACAGACAGTGTGGACGCAAATGGCAAAAAAATCAGATACCACATAATCGGGGGGGCATATAAGGCCGGCGAACTGGATGCCAAAAGGGCGATTGAGCAGGGATTGAGACTTGCATGCGAGGTTTGAAATTCTTAAAACATGCTAAGAAAACATGCTAAGTTTGAGACTTTTAAAATATTCGAGATTTGAAACTTTTAAAATATGTTGAGCCGTAGGGTTACTTCGACATGTTCAGTAACCCCATATTCCTTGTGTAAAGGAGACAAAAATGAAAAAACGGATATTATACGGCAACGCAAATTACGAGGAGATAGTCAGGGATAACGGCTATTTTAAAGAATCCTACACCGTTGAAAAACTCGTTTTTTATTCTGTATCTTGATTTTTACCGTGAAAACAGATTATGGTTTTCATGCTTGGAGGGTGGCCGGCTTCCCATCAGGCCATGTCCGTTTAGGTTGTTGATCCTACAGGAACAATTGCAGATATTGAACAGAGTTTCAATCTTGCCTGTAACCTTAAAATGGATACCATGCTCGGGTTGTGCAGGGCATGGTTTAAGGATAATATCATTGTTCATACAAAACAAGAATATAACAGGTAATATCGGACAGAGTGCATTTGCGAATCTTGAAAAAATCCTTCACTATATTAACGAGCTTCACAAAATTGATGTATCGACAAAATATGCTGAGATGATGCAAGGATTTATCAACACTCTCAATCTGCCACGGTTGTTTGAGGATTACTGGAATCTCTGTGCCTCCCAACTGCCGGAGGCCATATTTTCACAGATGAATGAAAATTTCTACCGGACAACCTTTTTTGAGCTTTGCAGCCGTTATCTGTCCTCATGGTTCACATTCAATGTCGAGAATTCCTGTTCGCAGGGAAGGAGCGATCTGGAGTTTGTAGGAAAATATCACGAAAGATTTGCAGGCATCAGATTTTGTTTAGAGGGGTATATGGCAAACCAACGGGAATCAGGAAAGTGCCGGCTCCCCAAGATCAAAGATACGCAGCCTTTTTCGCGGAATACTCCTGGATAATCTTTTTCAGGGAATGGATACTTTTCTCGTTTTTTTCAACAAAAACAAGATGGTCTTCCTTGTCTATATCTGGCAATAACTCAATAAATGTATGGATAATAATGGTTAAATGAGGTTTGCGTGCCTTTAACTCTTCAAAAAGAGATTTTCCAAATATTTCAGATAGTTCAGGGTCAAGGATTACCATATCCAAAGGTTTGCCGCCAGATACCGCCTCATGTGCCTCCTTTCTGTTGCAGGCTGTATAAATAATATGGCCAGCTTTTTTCAGCTCTCTTTTCAAAAGATTGTGCACATTGTGATTCAGATCTGTCACAAGTATATGTAAAGGAAATAACTGCGTCATAATGCCATCGCATTGTAATTTTTACAAAGAGACTCTCCAGGCAACCATGATCTTTGAGCCATACCTTTTTTAAGCTTACTCTGTTTCATTACAAAATATCCTTAATCCGTCTATTTTTTTAAACTATCTGATCTATTGTTATCAAGGCATGGAAACAGCACAGCAAATTCAATGCCAAAAATGATACTGTCATGCATCGTTTTTTTTCAACGTAACGATCACTTTCAAAGCCCTGCTCTAATATCCCATCAGTCATAATTTTTCTGAGTAGCTACAATATATGGGGTCAGGTGAACATTAAAACAACAAATAATCTATAAGAGCGATGCATGAGCTACTATATATGCCATGTTTTGTGGTAACTATTTTGTCCATCTCCTTTACAGGATGTAAAACATACGGACACTGATCTTATTTTGAAAGCCTTTATTCCAAGTAACCTTTGAGAACCTTAAATTACCATATTATTTAAAGGTATTAATATTGAGGCCACTTCCTCGTACTTAACTGGCCAGGATGATTATCGGGAAAATATATAATATAGATGTTGGCATGCACCTTGCTAAAATAAAACATAGAGCACATAAATAACAGAAAAAACCGATAATCTTCTGAACGGACGCAGCCTTTTTCCGACCATTTGGAATCGTGAAAATCAAGATGTTTTTTACGGTAAAGCAGTGAGCCGGATACAAGCAATATACAAGATGTCAGAAACATATATTTTAAAAAAAGGAGTGGCCATCATGACAGACAAACCTGGTATTCAGACAGAAAATTCAAATAATCAGGCAGCAGACAACAGCAACAAGATTCTCGTTGCCCTTGACGGTTCTGAAAGATCCATGAAAACAGTTGAGTACCTATACGATTTTGAGCCCTTTCGTAATAAGGAGATAGTTCTCTTCCATATTTTCAGCGATGTTCCGGAATCTTACTGGGACATGGGAAAAACGCCATTCACCCGTAACGGTGCGGCCCAGATCAAAGGCTGGGGAGCACAGAGAAAAATTACCATGGAAGAGTTCATGGAAAGGTCAAAGAGCATGCTTATGTCAGCGGGCTATAAACCGGAGGCGATTACAATCAATATCAAAGAGCGCAACAAGGGTATTGCACGGGATATAATCGCGGAGGCAAGCAAAGGATATTTCGCACTTCTCTTGAGAAGGCGGGGATATGGTGCTTTGCTCCACATGATAATGGGAAGCACAACCACAAAGATAGTTGAAAAACTATACGCTACACCTGTTCTTGTTGCGGGGCTAAACAAGATTCGCCATTCAATTCTTGTTGGACTCGATGGTTCAGAAGGATCTGAGCGGGCAGTTGAATTTACAGCCAGAACTGTGGGCAAAAGCCATTGCAAAATAGTGCTGTGTACCGTACTCAGAGATTTTGATATCTATGCTGGAGACAGAAATAACACCGATATTTCAGATTGCGTGGACTGTGTGTTTGACGATGTGGAAACATCCATGAGACGGGCATCGCAAATTCTTCAAAAACATGGCGTCAAAGCATCTGACATTGAAAGAAAAATAATAACCGGAGTCGGCACAAGAGCCGGGGCCATCGCAAAAGCAGCACAGGAGGAGAAGTGCGACACCATTGTACTTGGTCGAAGAGGACTATCCAATGTTAATGACTTTGATATCGGCCGTGTAAGCTGGAAGGTAATTCATGCCGCAAGGGACATGACGATATGGATCATCTGATATTTTGTTAAATCTTAAAATAGATGTTCCCGCAAACAATCCGAAATCGGCGTTTTCTGGTGTAATAACCCTCTGATTTTATCGGACGCGGATTTCGGCAAACTGACCTTTTACGAGGTCATCAAAAAAAGGAGGCCTTATGACCACATTAAAATTACACAGCATGTTTAATCCTGAGGCTGTTGCTGTTGTGGGAGCCTCCGATAAGCCTGGCACTGTTGGTGCCTCAATCATGAAAAATATTGTTTATGGCGGATTCAAGGGCAAAATCTTTCCTGTTAATCCTGAATATAAAGAGATTATGGGATTTAAATGCTTTCCTGATGTGGCGGCTATTTATGCAGACAAAGGCGATCTTGAGATCAAAGCTGCCGACGCTTTCCCTGTTAAAGACAATTCAACCGGATCGGGAGACACTCAATCCGGATCAGGAGATAACATAACAGAGATTTGCGGTTCCACCTCTGAAAAAAGTGGTGCGGCACGTTCACCTGTAGAGACCATAGCAGTTATCGCAACACCCTTAGATACGGTTTCCGGGGTGGTTGAGGCCTGCGGAATGGCCTCAATGGCAGGTGCTGTTCTAATTTCATCTTCAGAGGCTGGATCGCCGATCAGCAGAGGAAAGAACGGATTTTTAAAAAGATACGAAAAGAGTCCTGAATATATATATGAAAATGGCTCGAACAAGCGACAAAGAACTGTTTATGCTCAAATCATGGCTGCGGCACAAAAATATGGGCTGCGTATCCTTGGTGCGGACTCAATTGGCCTGATGAACACAGCAAAAGGGTTGAATGCAGGTTGTGCCCACATTGCACCAATACCGGGCAAAATAGCGTTTTTATGCCAGAATGCCACTGTATCAGGCTATGTCCTGGATCTTTGTGTTCGGGCAAATACCGGATTGAGCCACTTTGCAGGTCTTGGATCAATGGTGGATATAGATTTTGCTGACATGATTGATTATCTGGGTTCACTTAACTCTGTGGAGAGTATCCTTATGCATGTAGAGGATATACCCAATATCCGGAACTTCATGAGTGCCGCAAGGTCAGTCTCCAGAGTAAAACCCATAATTGTTTTAAAATCCGGCAGGGCAGGTGCTCTTGAAACCAGAGACAGTGTTTATAACGCTGCGTTCAGGCGTGCGGGCATTCTTCGAGTTAGCGATTTTCAGGAGATGTTTGACTGTGCACAATTTATCGCAAGGCAAAAACGTCCAAGAGGCTCAAGGCTTGCAGTTATAACCAACTCAGAGGGAATTGGTGCCATGGCTGTGGATGCTCTTGATTCCTATGGAATCGGCCTTTCAGGGTTGGATAGCCACACCATTGAACAGCTAAATCAGTTTCTTCCCCCTAACTGGAACAGAGAAAATCCTGTTACCATTCCAGTTGACGCCCCGCCTGAAATATATCTTAAAGCTGTACAGATATGTGCGGATTCCATTGAGACAGATGCTCTTTTGCTGGTTGCATCCCCTACCACAGCTCTTGATCCCGGGTTTCTGAGTGACTCGCTGGGTGAATATCTTAAAACCGCGAAATGCCCTGTATTTACAACCTGGATGGGTGGAGCATATGGCAGAAGATTGGAAATTGCAAAAGATGTTATAGCTTACGATACTCCGGAACGCGGAGTCAGAGCATTTGCCAACTTGTGCCAGTATGTAAAAAATATCGAGATGCTCCAGCAGATTCCCATCAGACGTGACAGGCGTATTCTCATAGAGCGGAATGTTGCACAGGGTGTTATCGGGAAGGCCCTGGAGCAAAAAGAGTTTGCCGTGCTCACAGATATTGAGGCAAAGGCACTGGTTCAGGCATATGGCATAAGAGCCAACAGAACAGAACTTGCAGTATCATTAGATGATGCTATCTCCATTGCAAGAGATATGGGGTATCCGGTAATGCTCAGGATCTGCTCCCGTGATATTCCAAGACTGTCAGACGCAGGTGGTGCCATGCTGAACCTGAATAGCTGGGAACAGGTGGAGCAGGCATTCATACAAATAACTCGAAATGCCAGGCAATATTCTCCAGATGTCCATATCATGGGTGTTCTGGTTCAACCCATGGTGACAGGTTCTGATTATGAATTGATGATGAATGTCAAACAAGACAAAAATTTTGGTCCGGTAATCAGTTTTGGCATGGGAGGCTTGATGACAGATATCATCAAGGACACTGCGACAGCCCTGCCGCCATTAGATAATATTCTGGCACGAAGGATAATTGAGGATACAAGCATATCCAGGGTTTTTAAAGGATATCGCCACATAAAACCTGTCGACACTGAACTTGTTGAAGATATGCTGATCCGGCTGTCGCGATTAGTCACGGATTTTCCTGAAATTGAACAGATAGAGATCAATCCTGTCATGATAAGCAATGGAGAACCGGTAGTGACAGGCGTGAAGGCAGTGGTTAAAAGATCAGCAACCGCATCACCAATGCATCTGGTTATAAGCAGCTATCCTTTTGAGTATGAGACAGAGGATGAAACCATTGACCATGAAAGATTCTTTATCAGACCAATTAAGCCAAGCGACGCACCCCTCATGGTTCAACATTTTATGTCGTTGTCGCCAAGATCTGTCTATTTCAGGTTCTTTACGCCCTTAAAGCAGCTATCCCGGAGCATGCTTATCAGGCTTACACAGATAGATTATGATCGGGAGATTGCTCTTGTAGCTCTTGTTGGAGAGGGTGAAGAGCAGATCATGGCGGGTGTTGCCAGGGTCATTTTTGAACCGGACGGGAAAAATGGTGAATTTTCAGTCGTTCTTGCGGACAAGTGGCATGGCAAGGGGATAGGTGCATCTCTTCTCAAACAGTGCCTTTCGTTTGCAGCTAAAAAAGGACTTGAAAGAGTCTGGGGAATCGTTCTTGCTGAAAACAGACAGATGCTTAAACTTGCCAGGAAACTTGGATTCAAGGCTAAATATATAGCTGGTTCCACAGAATGCGAGATTGATATCAATCTTGATGACCTCGTAAAAAGTCAAGGATATGGCTAAGAAAAAGTGAATGCTCCCCTCCTGAATCACAGATTCAGAAAGGGACTTCTCGGTAAGCAATTAAAATCTGCAAATAAGCAGCGTCTTCATTTTCAAGGGAAATGAAACAACCTTTTTTAAGGTTCAGGCTATAACTTTCTTGACATCTGGTGTTTTTGAG
>JADFYT010000110.1 GCA_015232935.1 Desulfamplus sp. | reverse complement strand
AAGGAAACAGAAGCATTTTCAGGGCCTATTAAAAATATAGCCTGGCTCAAAGGACAGATGGCATTTCTAAAATCGCACACATATTTCACAAAATCAGCCAGATCTCTCCGTGACAGAGGCAAAAAAAACAATATCAACAAACTTAAAAAAATGATTTTTTCCATCAGAAACAGTTTAAAACTAAGCAGTGAGGCCAAAAAGAGCCATGTTGTATTAGATGATATGTTTGCTTATATGAGAACCACATTTGTAGAAGATGCAGATGAGTATAGAGATGCTTTTGTCCGGATAATAGACCGTTTTGAAGAGCATTTCAAGAGTCTGATCCGTATCAGCGGGATAACTGACCCTGATGATCTTTCAATCCTTGAGGAGAGAGCTGTATTTCTTAAAACACATCCTCTTTTCAGAGATTGCTCCTCCTATGATTTGCTCAATATGGCTTTATATATAGATGAGATCGAAATCAAACCTGATACAGATATTATTATACAGTCCATGGCTGTCGATGATGTCTTTTTCATTAAAAACGGAGAAGTAGATATACTTGTGGATGGCGAGTTTGTGGTTAGAAGAGGCTGCGGGAGCTCTGTAGGCGAAATGTCCTGTTTAAGAAACGAGCCTTTTGCAAATGCGACTGTAAGAACAGCATCCATGTGTCAACTTTTGAAAATCCCCCGCGTACAATTCATGAATATCGTGGATTTGCTGCCCAATATATGGAAAATGCTCCATAAAGATATGATCTACAGGCTTGACGATATGGCCAGCCGTTTCAGTGAGCTGCTTCGCCATACTACCCAGGGGCTTGTGAAAGTAAATCCACAGGGTAAAATTACCAGTGAAATATCTTTGATAGGAATGCAATATCTCGGACTTTCCGAGTTGAACGACATCTGTTTTGGAACGCACCTCTTTTCAAACAGCATAGAGGCACAAGAGAGGTGGGACAAATTTTTTCCGGAACTCTTTGCAAGACCTTCCGAGTTTGAAACTGTCTCAAAAAATTTGCCCTCAAATACAGATTTTATCCATCCTGAATCAGGAGAGCGAAAATATTTTTTTTATTACTACCCCTGTTTTGACTATCAAAGTAATCTTGTTGCTGTTGATGTCTGTATTGAAGACAGGACGGTTCAGATCTTAGCAGCCCTGGAAATTCAAAAAGCACGGGAGGAGGCTGAACGTAATAATATTTTATTAACAGAGCAGATGCATGAGATACAGGATAAAACAGAAAAGTTGCGGCAAAAGGATCTGCAACTTTTGATGATGGACAGAATTGCGGGAATAGGAACTTTGTCGGCAGGCGTTTCCCATGAAATAAATACTCCGCTGGGCGTTATTAAAAGCGGAGTAAGTGCACTGAAAAAAGATCTGAACAAACTGAGTGAAGCTCTTGAATTCTGGAGCAGGCAGCCTGAATCTGACTTTAATCCACAGGAGTATCAGGCATATCTTGAGAAGATCAATTTCAGCCAGATAAACAAGATGCAAGAGAGCAGGGCGGACAGAATTGACAGAAATATTCAAAAAATAATAAAAATAGTGAACAGCCTGAGAAGTTTCTCAAGAGTTGATATGGAAAGGGTCGGCCAGATTGATATAAACAAGTGTCTTGATGATGCTCTTGATATTATCAAACCTTCGGATAAATTTATTAATTTTGAAAAGATCTTTGGTGATATTCCAGCAATAGAGTGCAAGCCGGATGAAATTAACCAATGCATTCTTCATGTCATGAAGAATGCAATTGATGCTGTTTCAGACAATGGCAAAATAACTGTTAAGACAGAGCTTGTTCCAGACAAGAGCATGATATCAGTTTCTATAACCGACAATGGGGTGGGAATGTCCGAAGAGGCATTGAGCAAGGCATTCTTGCCATTTTTTACAACAAAGCCGGTAGGCTCCGGAACAGGCGTTGGATTGTCAATCTCGGAACATATCATAAAAAACCATAATGGAACCATATCTCTTGCAAGCAAGGAAGGTGCAGGGACAACTGCCATCATAGAGCTGCCGGTTACAATCTCATAGAGCTGCCGGTTGCAACAAAAGCTCCTTGTGTTTAACCAAAAAGCTGATAACAGGCTCAAAACTATTGTCAGCTTTTAAACTAAACTCATAGAGTTCCCCTTTCTTAACCAGCCTGACCTTGGTTATTTTACCGATCAAGAGTTGTGTCCTGATTTTCTCAACTCCATCAACATCAGCACTATCAGTTACATCAGCCCCATCAGTCAGGTTAACCCTGTCATCTATATCAGCCACATCATCTATATCAGCCACATCATCTATATCAGCCGCATCATTTATATCAGCCGCATCAGTTATATTAACTCCGTCAGTTGCATCAGCCATATCAGATATGTCTCTATAAGCTTGATCAGCATTACAAGTTTGATCAGTCTCTTCCTGTGATTTTTCAGGCAAGGCATAATTTGCAATAACCTGAATCTTTATCTTTGCTCCTATGGAAAATCTCTGCCTTGTTGTAAATATAAAGTAATCAATATCTTTCTCTTTAGTGTGCCCAATAAATATCAGACCGGAATCTGGTAGTTGAGCGGACTCATTTTCTGATGATCTGGACAAATCTGTTTCTGATAAAGCTATTTCTGATAGTTCTGTACCGGATGCTTCAGACATGTCATCAGTTAATAATCTGAAGGCAATGGATTTAATCTGAGGTTTTTTTACAACAATTTTTTTTACCAAAACAGTTGCAGGCCTGACTTCGGGAATCTCTATCAGATTTTCTTCCAGGGAAACTTCTGATGCCCGCTGTTCTTCAAAAACCTTTTCTTCATGGGAAACACTCAGGATTTGATCCCGATAAATATCTATGACTTCCTCTTCATCAATATCAACAGGGAAATATCTTTCTATTGAATCTGCTGCATCCAGATATTCAATTCTTGAGCCATAGACAGCATCATAGTCAATCTGCTTTGGAGTAGTATATCCGATCCTCTTTTGATCCAGTTTTTTTTGCAAAAACAATACAAGCTTTCCAGTCATTTTTCCTGCATAATACGACAGCAGATAGAGATAGTTGTATTTTATCTCGTAATCGTTTTTAATATCATAAGCATTTTTCACTGTATCTCACTCCTGTTTTCCAAAAATATCAAGCTGTTGCAGACAGAAATATATTCTCAATCTCTTTATTGATATTTAGCCATATGTGCCTCTGATTTTCATCAGACACATATACAGACATATGAGCTGACAAATCAAGCGCGGCCTCAAATTTCCGGTTTTTAATATAGGATACAATCAGACGGCTGTTGCAGTTTGAAACATCTTTTTCCTGAAACAGCTCCCTGAAAATAGCCGCACTCTCTTCAAGGAACCTCTCGGCGGCATTAAAATCGCCTGTCTTTATACCGCATACCCCCTGCATATATCTTAACGCAGCAATATCAGATTTTGGAAAAAAATCTTTTCCTGTATCCAGTGCGGATTTAAAAAACTCATCTGCATGCCGGTATTTTTTTTGTTTATACGCAATTTCACCGCGTCTTATATTATTTACTGCGATATTGATTTTATCATCAATATTTTTTGCATATTGCATGTGAATTTCAAGGCTTTTTAATGCCCTTCTTAATTTGTTCCGGGAAATATAGATATCAATCAGAAACTTATAAACCTCTGCGAGATGATAAAAATCATTATCTTTTTGATAATATTTGACTGCGAGATTCAAATATTTTTCCGCCTTTTCCAGACTGGAATCCTGATAGTATATTATACCAGCTTTCTGACATACAAAAGCCTGTGCCCTGAAATCCTTTTCGGTCCTGAAAAGTTCAAACGCCTCAAGAAGATGTTTCAAACTGTTTTCAATATCATTTCGTGCAAAAAAAATATTGGATATTTCAATGTGGGAATATGCAACCACTCTTGCACCAAGCAGCTCCATTTTTATCTTGAGATTACTTGACAGAAGCTCCAGATACTCGTTGTTTCTATCCTGTTTCTTATATATCCGCCCGATAAGATTTGACAAAAACAGCTTTGTTCTCAATCTGCCTATTTTATCTTCAAGCTCATAACTTTCAAGAAGATAGGGAAGTGCTTTTTCAAACTCTTTTGTTTCAAAAAACATCTTGCCGATTAAAGTATTGATTTTCGACATGTTAAGCATGTTCTGCGTATTTTTTTCATTCTGCAGGGCTTGATCAAAGTTCTTTATGGCTTCTGCGATATCTCCCTGCTCCTTGAATAACAAGCCTGTCTGGTAAAATGTTGAACTTTTTCCGGCAGCATCGCTTAGTTCCTCATATATTATATTAGCCTGCTCCAGATTGAACAGTGCATCTTCATATTGTTTTCCGGACTGATAAACAATAGCGATATTGTAGTGAGAGACTGCCTTGCCATATAAATTACCAAGGGACTCATATATCTCAAGAGCAGACCGGCATGAGTTCAAAGCCTCTTTTTCATTCCCCAGACTGCTGTAAACAGAGGAGATATTATTTAAGGAAGTCGCATAGCCAAGCCTGTCGCCCCTGCCCTGCTCTATTCCCAGGCTCTCTTCATAATAGCCAAGAGCCTGTAAGTTATCCGCTTTTTTAGTATATACATACCCTATATTGTTCAACGTGTTTGCAATACCTTTTTTATCGTTTCCTTCCTTGTATATACTCAAGGCTTTATTATAGAAATCCAAAGAAAGATCATACTCTTTTTGCAAACTGTGCACTGACCCGATGTTGTTGTATGCATCCCCTGTGGATTCATTATTCCTGGAACTGCTCGATATCTGCAAACTGTTAAGAAAAAGAGCCAATGCCTCTTCATACCGGTTCTGATCCCTGCGAATCAGCCCCAGCTCATTGAAAAGATAGCTCTTTTCAGACTCTTCCGGGACTTCACTGCATTTATTCAAAGCTTTTTCAAAACAGGAGACAGCAGCGTCAATATTTCCGGCTTTTTTTAAAACCATCCCCATCTTTTTTTGAAAAGCAACAGCTTTTTTAGTGGATAAAATCCGCTCTGCAACAGCATTGCCATCCTTGTAAAATTCAAGTGCCTTGTCCAGAACTCCAATTCGTTCGTAAATATCTCCCAGATTTTCTGCAATATCCATCTGCAGCTCCAGTAATCGGGATTGTTCATCATCAAGCTCCCTGATTATCTGCATGCAGTTTGAGTAAAGCTCTATAGCCTTTTTGTAATAGTTTGATTCAAGAGCGATATTCGCCTCTTTGGCAAGATAAAACGCCCATTTGTGTCTGTCGCCTGATTTTTGATAATGATAACCCAGTATGCTGAAATATTCCCTGTCAGATATCCCGGCCGGATTATCCTCAATGATACGGGCAATCTGATTGTGAATGGACAGCTTATCCATATTGGCAACAGTAGAATAGACAATCTCCAGAAAAAACGAGCTGCTGAAACTTAGAAAAACTGTGTCATTCTCCTTTTTTTGCGAAAGGATCCCGGACTCTGAAAGTTCATCCACAATATCTATAAAATCTGGAACAGAGCTAAAATAGTTCTCTGCCAGATCCAGTGAAATACGGTTATCCACCACAATAACGGAAAGCTCTTTTACCACCCTTCTTGTGATATTCTTGAAGGAATCAAGTTTTGATATTACGGCATTATATATAGACTCCGGAACAGTTTCGGCATCTGCTGAACAACCAGAAGTCAATACATGACTCACAAGAAATTCAATATAAAGAGGATTGCCTCTGGATCGCTCAATAATCTGGTTGCAAATTTTCTGCGAAAGTTTTTCAGCAGGTTGTTCAAAGACCTGATGTGAAAGCTGTCGAGAAGGATGTTTTTGAGCAAGCAGCATGGATATCATTGATTGAGACTCTTTTTCTGACATCCCCTCTATTTTCAGACTTGCCTTTGCCCTATTCAAACTGTCACTTTGAAGATCAGCATCTCTTGACGCGAGCAAAAAGATTATGGAATTTTTTTTGCTTTCTGATTTGCTTTCTGATTTGCTTTCTGATTTGCCTTCTGATTTGCCTTCTGATCTGGACAAGAAATGGGAGATAAACTCAATCGAAAAGTCATCTGCCTTATGAAAGTCGTCAATCACAACAAGCACAGGGTGTATCCTTGAATAACCTGATAAAATACCGGACAGACACTCTATTTTCATCTGATGCCTTACATTCAGATTTTCAGTTGCAAATACAGGTTCATTTTCATACTTTATACCCAGCATATCGCCCAGCAACGGAATCGAAAAAACAAGATTTTCTATTCCGAGTTCTGTCAACCCTGCTTTGACCCGATCTTTTTTTTTCCCGTTTTCCTCAATTGCGGCAAGCTGGAATACATGTTTCAATATATGGTCAAAGGCAGAGCCGGTTTGAACATCAGGCGTTACAAATACGATCTCCACGTCCTGCATCCCTGAGCGATTCGGCAACTCCACGTCCTGCATCCCTGAGCGGTTCAGCAAATTCGCTTTGTTTTTTTCTGAACGGCTCATCAACTCCAGTAGCAATGCTGTTTTGCCAATTCCTGCTTCTCCTGTCAGGTGAATAACAACGGTCTGCAAATTCCGAAATGTTTTTGCAACCTTGTCCCACAGAATATTATCAAGCTGCCTCGGTGAGTGGTATTCTGCTTTTACATGCCCATATTGTCTGCTTGTTAATTTCTTATGGCCTGCAACCTTATAAATATTGACAGGTTCTTTTTTCCCTTTTACCTTTACCGGTTCAAGTTTTTCATACTGAATAAGAGCTTCGGTAAGCCTGAATGTTGACTGCCCGACCAAAATCTCGCCAAATTTGCTTAAAGACTGTATTCTGGCAGCAAGATTGACATCATCTCCCATAACGCTGTACTCTTTTCGTATGGGAGAACCCACATTGCCGGCAAAGGCAAATCCTGAATTAATCCCTATTCGCTGGACAATCCCAAGATCCTTCAAACCGTACTTGTCAAGTTTTTCAAACGGCTTTGCCTCTTTCATCAAATCTATGCCGCATTGCACGGCACGAATGGCATTGGTCTCTTCATCACTTGAAATAAGTGCCCCGAATAGTATAAGCAGCTTTTCTCCATGATCCGCGATATCAACCCTGTTCGTGATTCCCTTATATCTTGTGATAACATTGAGCATTGCTGTAAAGTAGTCGTTCAAGACAGATGTGATATCCTGACACCTGCTCTTGCCAAGGGCAGATATGATTTCATTGACTCCGGTAAAGTTCAAGAAAACAGCCGATATGTGTCTGTGTTCTCCGGAGAC
>JADFYT010000010.1 GCA_015232935.1 Desulfamplus sp. | reverse complement strand
AACCGTTTTCTGGAGCAAAAAGGCATTGGGTACAGACGATAACCTGTTTTACAACCTTCTGACAGATCAACACGTTGAAACCGGAATGGATGGAGTCCAAACAGAAATTGATAGGATTCAAACAGGGATTGACGAAGCTGAAACACGAATTGATGGAATTCACATTATTGGTGATGAAGTTAAATACAGTGACGCTGCCAGAGAAAAACCAGGCGTTGCCGGAAAAAAAATTACTCGTGGAGAGAACGGATTCTTGAAGTTGATGCCAGGAGAGGTTGTCGCTCTTTCTCCATTAAAAGAGTACATGGACAAAAGATATACTGTCCATGACGGCTGCATTTTTAATACAGCCCAGGAGCATATTAATCCAAAGTGCAAGATGCCAAGAAAGGTTCTGTCCCAAAAACTTGTATCCAGGGCGTTAAAGATTTTTACAACGTTCAGGGGGTATGGAGATATAGATGGATTTGACATGGCAGATGCCGCAGGCCATCTTTTCATGGATCCTCTTGAATTTTGCCGATCCTGCAATCCTGAAAGCAAGGAGAGCAGGGTTGTTATCTGGAAATGGGGCAGGGATAACAGAAGAACAGTGATGGTTCCTCCTGGCTACTGTCTTATGGTTACAGCTCCTTTAAATTTCAGAGCGGAGATAAGAACTACCCATAGAGGAAACAAGGACTGGATGAAACAGCCATCAGCAGCACCTGAAGTGACGGACAGAGAGGTCACAATAGGTTGTGAAGAGGGGCTTCCGATGGGCAACGGGGATTTTTTCGCCATATTTATGCCATTATCGTCAAGAATATCAGCAGTGTCATCCGGAATATCGGTACTGAATCAACAGGTTTCAGAATCCGGGATAAAAACCCCTGAAGATTTTTTAGAGTTACAGCACTCTTTTTTCGCAGAAGATGTTAGTGAACATCGCGAATATACTTTTAGAATACGGCTTTTTATTGACGAAAAAGCTGTTGAGGAAAAATCCTCCCTGCTCTATCTTGCCAATCCTCACTTTCTTGCCCTTGGTGCTGAATTTACCAGAAAAGAGATCATGAAAGACCCCTCATTAAAACTGCTCGGGTTCAACAAAAAAGGTGCCATGCTAAGAGCCGCGGCCTGGTGGGGAAAGTTAGAGAGCCGTTATGACGCTCTGCTTGCTGCCAATCTTGATACAGAGTTTCCTGAAAACAGGTGGGTACTTCTCTCAAGATACCGCATATGGGCAATCTATCAGGGCTACTCAAGAGAGCTGACTCTGGACTGCCTGGAAAGATTTACCTTTTCTCACAGCAGTGCCGGCAAATGGTTGTTTGACATTCCTACTTCGGAAGGCAGCCATTTCAGGATCGAAATATCACTTGAGATGATGCTTTACACGAACTGCGTCAGGATGGAAATACACAGAAAGGACGCTCGCAGAGGCCATACACAAAAAATAGAAGAGGGCGTAATGGAATCCAGACGGCAGAAAACAGCCTCGGGATTTATGAAGTTCGATCTTGAAAACAGCCTGCTGGATGATGATAAAAAGATTGAAATTGTCATAAGGCCAGATATTGAGGATCGATCATTTCATGAAACGGTAAAGGCATGGACAGGCCCTGAACATCACTGGAAAAGATCTGTTCAGGCTACAGGCAATGGATTTGTCTTTAATCCTGACAGGGAGAAGAACAGTGCCGCGGAAAAGAACATCTTTGCTGCGGGGAAAGATGACTCTGCTGGAAAGAAGAATCTTGCCCGGGAAAAGAGTCGGGCTCTTGAGGTAAGGATATCAAGCGGAAAATTTATCCTTGAACCGGAATGGGCGTATATGGTCTATCACCCCCTTGAAGCAGAACGTGGCCTTGATCCAAATTCCGATCTTTTCAGTCCGGGCTATTTTACAACATCCCTGTCCGGAGGCGAAACCGTTACAATGAGAGCATCAACACCTCCATGCAGGGAAGGAACGATTTTGCCTGAATTTACACAGCCATGTGGAAACAGGGCAACAGTAAAAGAGATAATATCTTCTGTTTGTAATTTGAATAAACTGACTCCTCCTGGTCGCGTTGATGATAAGCCCGCTTGTGACCATCCTCTTGTTATGAAAGCCATAGCTTCTTCTACAAATGCCTCTATTGCACAATTAGAAGCATTTGTCTGCGAGCATCGTATCATGAAAAAAACAACAGCCCCATTAAAAACAACAACGCCATTATTTGACTATTTTAATAACACAGGAGAGCTTCCTTCCGGATGGATTTTCACAGATGCCATAAAAAACAGCCTGGATGCCTTTATAGTGGAGCGCGGCAATAACAAAAGCGTGATTGCGGGATACCCCTGGTTTCTGGACTGGGGAAGGGACAGCCTTATTTTCTGCCGTGCTCTTATTGAAGCAGGACGATTTGCAGACGCAAGGGATATTCTTGATCTCTTTGGCAGCTTTGAATACAACGGCACTTTGCCAAACATGATTTGTGGCAGCGATGCGGGCAACAGAGAGACTTCGGATGCCCCCTTATGGTTTTTCGCGGCTTGCAGGGAGCTTGTGGAAAAAGAGGGGGAGAGTTTTCTGGATGAAAGGATCAATCCTCATCAAGACAGGACATTTCGTGATGTCCTGATCTCGATGGCTCATTCATTGGTCAGAGGAACCCATACAGGAATGGGAATAGATCCTGAAACAAATCTTTTTTACAGCCCTTCACACTTTACATGGATGGATACCAATTTTCCTGCCGGATCACCAAGGCAGGGGTATCCAATAGAGATTCAGGCTTTATGGTATTATGCACTTGTTTTTCTTGACCGGATCGATAAATCAGCATCTGCCTGGAAAAAAATGGCTCTTGATGTACAAAAAAATGTGATTGAGTTGTTTTACAGGGAAAAAGAGGGCTTTTTTTCAGACTGTCTCCATTGCGATACCCGTAAAAGTGCTTTGACAGCTATTCCTGATGACGCCTTGCGGCCAAACCAGCTTTTTCTGATTACTCTGGGGCTTTTGCAATTTGAGACAGCCCGGGGCGAAAAAATGAGCATAAAAACTCTTGAATCCTGCATGGAACTTCTTGTTCCCGGAGCCATAAGAAGCCTTGCTGACAGAGAGCTTGCGGTTCCCTTGCATATATATCACACAGATCCTGCCAGCGGTGAGGGTTCTGCTCTGTTGAAAGATCCTTATCATCCCTATTCCGGCATCTATAAAGGAGATGAGGATACCAAAAGAAAGCCTGCCTATCATAACGGAACAGCATGGACATGGCCGTTTCCGGTTTTCTGCGAAGCGTGGGCAGAAGTTTTCGGGGAAAACCGCAAAGAAAAGATGAACAGCAACGAGGGGATTGAGACTGCACGGTCATGGCTTGGCAGCTCTGTTGCTTTGTTGAGAAAAGGGGCTGCCGGATATATTCCGGAAATTCTTGATGGAGACGCACCTCACACTCCAAGAGGGTGTGATGCCCAGGCATGGGGATCAAGCGAGCTTGTGAGGGTGTGGCTTAAACTTGAGAAAATGTAAGTAAATTCTATAAAAAGAGATTCAGGAGGCAGGTGTATGCCCCTTACCAAATCCAAACCAAGAGTGCTTATCGTAACTCCAGAGGTAACCTATCTTCCGGAGGGCATGGGAAACATGTCAAACTTCTGTGCCAAGGCAGGGGGGCTTGCTGATGTTTCGGCAGCTCTTATCAGTGCCCTTTTTGATCTTGGCGGAGATGTCCATGTCGCATTGCCGGATTACCGCTCCCTTTTTGACGGATATCTTCCCAAGCTCTTTAACAAGGAGTTAAAAAGAATCAAACAGAGGATCGAGGCCGAACGCATACACCTTGCAGAAGACAGGGTCTTTTATTATCTTACCCATGTCTATTCAAGCTATTTCGAGACAAATCTCAAAGTATCTCTGGCGTTTCAAAGAGAGGTTATGAACAATATCATTCCAAGGGTCAACCCTGATATTATTCACTGCAATGACTGGATGACGGGATTGATTCCGGCCATGTCACGACAGCTTGGCATTCCATGTCTTTTTACCATTCACAATATCCATACAGTGACCGCAACAATGGATGAAATTGAGGACAGAGGCATTGATGCGGCAGCATTCTGGCACCATCTCTATTTCAGAAAACCACCGCATAACTATGAGGAGAGCCGTGGACATAACCCTGTTGATTTTCTTACATCAGGAGTCTTTGCGGCTCATTACGTAAATACGGTCAGTCCCGCATTTTTAAAGGAGATTATTGATTACCGCCACCCGTTTGTTGAACCATGCCTCAGACAAGAGCTGACAAACAAATGGAATGCGGGATGCGCTGACGGTGTTCTAAATGCACCGGATCCCGAGTTCAATCCTTCCATTGACGAAATGATCCGGTACAATTACGGACCAAGAAATCACAGAAACAGAAAACTTGAGAACAAAAGGTATCTTCAGGATATTTTAAATCTTGAGATGGATGACAATGCACCTCTTTTTTTTTGGCCGTCTCGTCTTGATCCTGTTCAGAAGGGGTGTCAGCTTCTTGCCCAGATTCTTTTTGATATTGTATCCGCCTATTGGGACATGAAGCTGCAGGTCGTTTTGGTCGCAAGCGGGGATTACCAGAAGCACTTCAAGGATATATGCAATTTCCACAATATAAAGCATCGGGTCTCGGTAAATGATTTTAATGAGGTTCTTTCTCATCAGGCTTTTGCGGCATCTGATTTTCTCTTTATGCCTTCGAGTTTTGAACCATGCGGACTGCCCCAGATGACAGGATGTATTTACGGTTCTCTTCCCATTGTGTTTGATACCGGAGGTCTTCACGATACAATAACCCATCTTGACCCTTACCATAACCGTGGAAACGGATTTGTGTTCAATGTCCATGATGCAAGGGGATTGAGATGGGGTGTAGATCAGGCAATGCGATTTTACCGGCTTGATCCTGATATAAAGGAGGCACAGACAAGAAGAATCATGACAGAAGGTGTTTTGCAGTTTAATCACACGGCATGTGCTGAGAAATATATAGGGCTTTACGAAAAGATGATTCAAAGGCCGTTTATCATATAGCTGCTATCAATAGAAACCGGCGTTTTTCTTATTTGGAGTAATTTATGAAAATTACATCACAGACACCTCAATATTCTCCTGATCAATATCTTTCTATGGAACGTAATTCAGTGTGCAAAAATGAATATATAAACGGTCACATATTTGCAATGGCAGGGGCAAGCAGGCAGCACAATCAGATAACCTTTAATATTTCTGTGGGTCTGGGGGTAGAGCTTAAAAACCGGCAATGCGTCGCATATTCAAGTGATATGCGTGTCAAGATCAGCCAGACCGGTCTATATTCATATCCAGATATTGTGGCAACCTGCAATACACCAGAGTTTGAGGATGATTTTGTTGACACTCTTCTTAATCCTTCTGTGATCATTGAAGTTTTGTCAGACTCTACCGAGGCATTTGACAGAGGTGGAAAGTTTGCCCATTACCGAAGACTTGATTCATTACAAGAATATATCCTTGTGGCTCAGGACTATATGTGTGTCGAACATTATGCCCGACAGGGAGAACAGTGGATTTTGACTGAAATAAGGGAAAACAATGAAAAATCACCGAAGAAGATTGTCCATCTTGACTCGATTGGCTGCTGCCTGTCCCTGAGAGAAATTTATAATAAAGTAGAATTCAAGAACACAAAGGGACAACCCTGATGACCGACCCTTTTTTGCTCCCATATCTTCCTGTTATTGAAAAAAGGAATCAATATATAAGCCAACGAGAAAGACTTATTACAGATAACGGTCGTACTTCACTGTATGATATTGCAGATTATCACCTTTTTTTCGGGCTGCATCATCTGTCTGATGGAAAAGGCTGGATATTCAGGGAGTGGGCACCAAATGCAACGGCTGTTTATATTATCGGCATGATGACAGACTGGAAAGTTGACGAGAGGTTCAAGCTCTTCAAAAGGGATCATGAATCGGAAAGTGTCTTGCCGGAGAAGGCTCATGAATCGGAAAAACCCTTGTCAGAGAAGGATCATGAATCTGGAAAACTGTTGTCAGAGAGTGGAATATGGGAAAGAACCTTTTTTGAAGATACATTCAGGCATGGAGATCTCTACCGGCTCAAAATCTTCTGGAACAACATGGAGGGGAACAGCACAGAGGGAGACAGAATTCCAAGTTGTGCCACAAGAGTTGTCCAGGATCCAGATACTCTTATTTTTAACGCTCAGGTCTGGAATCCTGAATTTGAGTACAAGTGGAACAATTCAAATTTTAACAAATCTTCAAGTCCAAACAAATCTTCAAACTTAAACTCCTCTTTATTCTCCTCTGATTCACAATCTCAGGAACCGTTATTGATATATGAAGCTCATGCAGGAATGGCTCAGGAGGAGGGCAGGGTCGGGAGTTTCCGTGAATTTGAGCAGCATATCCTGCCACGCATTAAAGACGCCGGTTATAACGCCATACAACTTATGGCGGTTCAGGAACATCCCTATTATGGTTCATTTGGCTATCATGTCTCTAATTTTTTCGCCCTGTCATCACGCTTTGGAACACCTCATGATTTTAAATCTCTTGTTGATGCAGCCCACGGATTTGGTATCAAGGTGATTATGGATATTGTCCATTCTCATGCTGTAAGTAATGAGGTGGAAGGTTTGAGCCGGTTTGACGGAACTCTTACCCTGTTTTTTCATGATGGTGATCGAGGATTTCACAGGCTCTGGGGTTCAAGATGTTTTGATTACAGCAAGCAGATGGTTGTCAGGTTTTTGTTATCCAACTGCCGTTACTGGCTTGAAGAGTATAATGTTGATGGATTTCGTTTTGACGGCATTACAAGCATGCTTTACAAGGATCACGGAATTGAGCGTTCCTTTACAGGCTATGCAGACTATTTTATCGAAGATGGTGCTGAAGGCAGTGCTTTGGATACTTTTAGTCATTCTATGAATCACCACAACCCGGTAATTGACCTGAATTCAGGGGTTGACCTGGATGCCCTGTGTTATCTTTATCTTGCAAACACTTTGATTCACAAGATGGTGCCTTCTGCAATAACCATTGCCGAAGATGTAAGCGGATACCCGGGACTTGCCGCACCTCAAATGTGTGTTGAAGCGAGTGCCGAAGAAAATACGGACCACAAAGAAGAGATGTGTGGAATTGGTTTTGATTACCGTTTTGCGATGGGCATACCCGACTTCTGGATAAAACTTCTAAAGGAGTACAAGGATGAACAGTGGCCTTTGGGGCAGTTGTGGTATGAACTTAACGCCAGGCGTGATGACGAAAAGACAATAAGTTACGCCGAGTGCCACGATCAGGCTCTTGTGGGAGATCAGACTATCATGATGCGTCTGATGGGAGATGAGATCTACTCTGCCATGAGTCCTGAGTATCAGACCGTTCGCACTTTTCGGGGTGTTGCTCTTCACAAGATGGTCCGTCTTATAACTCTTGCGACTGCTGGAGACGGCTATCTTAATTTCATGGGAAATGAGTTTGGACATCCGGAATGGATCGATTTTCCAGGGGCACACAACCGATGGTCATATCATTTTGCCCGCAGACAGTGGTCTTTGAGGGATAATGATAAATTGTATTTTCATATGCTTGCACAGTTTGATCAGGATATGATTAATCTTGCAAAAAGATACCCGTTTCTGGGAAGGAGTCATCAGTTTGTGAATATGGAAAAGGGGTTTGCTAACATGAAAAAGGGGGGACTTCTGCATATTCACGAAGAAAACAAGATTATTGCGTTTAAAAGAAATGCTGTGAGCACTAAAGTTGATGATCAAACAATTAAAATTAATACCCAAAAAACTGCTACCCGGAACCTTGTCTTTATTTTTAACTTCAACCCGTTGAGATCTTTTCAGGATTACATGATAGACGCACCTGCCGGAAAATACAGGGAAGTGATGAACAGTGATGAAATAAGATATGGCGGCAAGGGAAGGCTTGTTGCAGGGCAGGTGCATTTCACACTGCACACTGCTGGACGATGCCATGACAAGAGTGATGTATGCGGCGATAATCATACCTGTGAAGAGCTCTCCGGTGAAAATGCGATAAACCGCCTGAGTCTCTATCTTCCTGCAAGAAGTGCCCTTGTTCTTCTTGAAGAAATTTAAAATTGTTTTTTTGTAAGACAACCCCTTTGCCAGTGGTCTCAGGCAGCATTTTCACCAATTTAATTATCTGTAAAACTATATTTAGCAAAAGGAGAAGGTATGTTTAGAAATTTAGCTTCCGATGTACTTGGCTTGAGCGATCTTGGCAAAATCATTGAGGAAAAGGATTTTGATAAGACCGATATTGATGAATATGTTTTTAGTGAAGATAATGAGAAAATTTTTGTTGTAATCAAATCAAAGACTGATGAATACTGCTTTACCAATAGAGCTTTTATTCATCTGGATGGAAAGAGTGCACTGAGCAAAAAAAAGACCTTAAAACGATATCTTTATAGACACTATCCCATAAGTAATGTGCGTCTTGAAACTGCTGGCACAGTTGATCTTGATGCGGAGCTTAAATTCAAGGCTGGAGAAGAAGATATCTCCATTGATATTGACAAAAAGCAGATAGAGTGGATTAGAGATACATATAAGGTGCTTTTTATAATTTCAGAAAAATGTAAAGATATCCAGAAATATATGACAACTTTAGACCATACTCATACAGCTATCAATAAAATGTTTGTTCTCAGGGAGCTTACAGAGCAAGTTGTTTTGAATCTTCCTGATATAATCAATCAAACTATTGATCAGGTTGAGATACATTATAATGCTCGAAGAGATGAAATTCAAAACTATGATTTCGGCTCTATTTTTCAACGTTACATCAAATGGTAAATAATGAGCATACATCTATTACCTCAAATTAAGAAACTATGAAAAAAGGAATTTTTAAACTATGTCTGATTGGACTTCAGGATATGTTACTGATATTGGTTATACTTATGGCTATTATACTGAACTCAATCCTCTTGTTAGCCGGATGGCTTTCCTGAATGCCGGACTTGTATTTCCTGATGGGGGAAACGCCTGTGAGCTTGCTTTTGGGCAGGGAATAAGTGTCAATATCAATGCGGCGGCAGGAGCGTCCAGATGGAAGTGGTATGGAACGGATTTTAATCCCCTGCAGGCAGGATTTGGAAGGGAATTGGCAACTGTCTCAGGATCCGGAGCCAATCTTTATGACCACTCGTTTGCTGAGTTCTGTAATCGAGATGATCTTCCTGAATTTGATTTTATCGGCATGCATGGAACCTGGAGCTGGATCTCGGATGAAAACAGATCAATAATAGTCGATTTTCTGAGACGCAAACTTAAAGTCGGGGGTGTGTTTTATGTAAGCTATAACACCCAGCCCGGATGGGCTACCATTATACCGCTCAGGGACCTTTTTGTGAGACATGCCGAGGTTATGGGGTCAAAAGGGCAGGGCAGTGTAAGCCGTGTTGATGGAGCACTTGCCTTTGCCGAGAAACTTATGGCTGCCAACCCGTTGTATTCACGATTTCTTCCCCAGGTGAATGAGAGGCTTAAAAAGATGAAGGAGCAGAACCGCAACTATCTCGCTCATGAGTATTTTAATCAGGACTGGGAGCCTATGTCTGTGGATCGCATGGCTGACTGGCTGACTTCGGCCAAGATGACATATGCATGCTCCGCACATTTTTTTGATCATGTCGATGCACTCAATCTTTCAAGTGACCAGCAGGCTCTTCTTCAGCAGATTCCTGATCCGATATTCAGGGAAATGGTACGTGATTTTTGTGTCAATCAGCAGTTCAGAAGGGACTACTGGGTAAAAGGGGCACGACGTCTCTTTCCGCTGGAACAGGCGGAGAAGCTGCTTGATCAGAAGGTTGTGATGGTCAAGCCAAGAGCCAATATATCATTGAAGATAAACGGTGCGCTTGGTGAGGCCGAGATGCAGAAGGCAATCTATCTGCCGGTTTTGGAGGCACTGGAAGACTATCAGCCAAAAACTCTGGGCCAGATTGAACAGGCGGTCAGAGATAAAGGGGTGCAGTATGCACAGGCTGTTCAGGCTGTAATGGTTCTTGTTGGCAATGGAGCCGTTCTGCCGGCTCAGGATCCCGCGGAAATCAAGGCGGCAAAAAAACACACTGAAAAAATCAACAGATATCTTATAGACAAAGCCCGATTTACAGGAGATATAAGTTTTCTGGCAAGCCCTGTCACAGGCGGAGCTGTTGCTGTGGGGCGTTTTCAGCAGCTCTTCATGCTGGCTATCAATAACGGCAAAAAGAATCATGACGAGTGGGCGGCCTTTGCGTGGAACATTCTTGCGGCACAAAATCAAAGGGTTATAAAAGATGGCAAGGTACTTGAAAAACCTGAAGAGAACTTAGAAGAGCTTACAGAGATTGCCCGCGTATTTGCACAAAGACAGTTACCAGTCGTAAAACAGTTGATTTATTGAGTTTCAAAACCTGATTTATTGAGAATTTACCCTGAACAGATTTCCCCCTCTATAAGTACCCATGCTAAAGTTTTTACCTATATGCATATCTTAATATGATAATGATATCAAATAATTATGATTTGAATGACAGGAAGAAACTTTTATACTATTACTTAGCAGAGAGGGGGAAATTGTGCTATCTTATAAAATTGGTCATTGTTTTAACGGCCTGCTCAGGTGCCGGAACCTCTTTTTTCCCAACCTCCATTAACTTCATCAGCCAGGCCATGTTTTTTCCAAGAACAGACATTATCTGCTTGCCCTCCCCATCCTGCTCCATCTCTCCGGGGTTCATCCCGTGGGCAACATTCCAGTAGTTGGCACTTGGTATCATCATTTCAGAATAGAGAAGATAGTGGTTTAAAGAGTCTATGGTTGGAACTCCGCCTGAACGCCTTACAGCAGCAACCGCTGCCCCTACCTTGTGTCGCAGCAGCCCGTTGTTTACAGATATCACAAAAAAAGCCCTGTCAAGAAAACACTTCATGGTCCCGGAGACTCCTGAAAAATAGACAGGAGAGCCAATAAGAATGCCGTCAGCAGCCTTCATCTTCTGAATCCAGTCATTTACCGGATCATCTTCAAGGGCACATCTTTCATTCTGCTTTTTAGCACAGGTATAACAGGCAACACAGCCACGAATATTCTCCTTGCCAACATGGATCATCTCGGTTTCAATACCCTCTTTTTCAAGTTCAGCAATCACTGTATTCAATGACCCCGCAGTATTTCCCTTTTTTCTTGGGCTTCCGTTAAATGCAAGAACCTTCATTTTTTGATCTCCTTTTGATGCTGTTAAGTTTGTTTAAACGGGTGTTCTGTCAATGCTCGATTTTAGTCTCTATGGCAAAAAAATCTGCCGCATTCTCCCATGATATTTTCTTGAGCTTTCTCCTTCAGAATCATCAAGCCCTGGAAGTGGTGCTTTTACAGCGAGATAGCCTTTTGTTTGAGTTGTTTTTTCCATTTTGTAAAATTGTTCCTTTGTATGAAATAACATTTGATGGAATGTTTTTGACATAATTATTAAATTGTCTTGACCAATGTTATTAAAAAATTGTAATTTATCTTGTATTATTCTGCACTGTCTACAATTGTAATATTGATTTGGCAAAATTATCAACACTATCCAAAACAGTCAACTATTAAAAGGAGAAGTTATTATGACAGATATAAAAAAAACAAAAATGTACCACTCTTTGCGTTTTAAACTTATTGCCGGAGGTATTTTTGCGGTTTTAATGCCTCTTGTTATTGTAGGACTGGTTTCCATGACAAAAACCACCACCGCATTGACCACAATGTCTGAGCTGCAAGTGGAGGGCATAGCTAAAGATCTTGCCATGCTTACAAGAGAAATCATTGAATCTGAATTTGTAAAAGCAAGAATTCTTGCAGAAAAAAAGCTGGTTCTCGATGCGGTTACATTACAAAACAGGGGAGAAAACCTTGATCTGTCAAATATTAACGCGAATCTGCAAAAAACTATTGAACGCATGGGTCAAAATTATGAGGGGATTTTTGCAACTGACGCAAAAGGCAACATATTTACAGGCAGCATGACAGGTGGGGGGCAAGGTGGAAAAAATTATTCAGGCATTAATGTAGCGGAACGGGATTATTTCCAAAAGAGCATCTCTTCAGGCGATGTGTCCATTGGATCTGCCGTCCGTTCAAAAGCTACCAATGAAATTGTTTCCGTTATATGTGCCCCTGTAAAATCCTCGGAAAACACTATAGAAGGAACGTTTTGCATTGTTGTCAGAATCGAATATTTCACAAAGCTGATTTCCGATCGCAAAATAGGTACTACAGGGTATGGATACATGCTCAACAAAGATGGCCTGGTCATTGCGCATCCTGTTGAAAAGCATATTTTAGCTCTGAATCTGGGTGAACTCAAAGGAATGGAAGATTTTGTAGACAAGATGGTATCTGGAGATAGCGGTGTCTCGGACTATGTGTTTCAAGGTATTCATAAAGTATCCGGCTATGCTCCTGTAGGAATAAATGACTGGTACATTGCAACAACCCAGAATTCTGATGAATTCATGGCTGCCGTCAATTCCATCCGAAACTCGACTCTGATTATTGCAGCTATTTCTGTTTTCGTTACAGTACTTATGTTCCTTTTTATGGCAAGATCCATGCTTATGCCCATAAACAGTGCTGTCAAAGGGCTTAAAGAAATTGCGACCGGAGAGGGAGACCTTACCATGCGTCTTGCTGTAAACAGCAAAGACGAGATCGGAGAATTGGCAATATGGTTCAACACATTCATGGAAAAGCTTCAGGATATCATCAGGCGGATTATGGAGAATTCAAAAAAGGTTGATGACTCGTCAACACAGCTTTCCTCGATTGCGTTAGAGTTATCTTCTGGTGCCAAAAACACAGCGACCAGAGCAACCAATGTTGCGGTTGCCGCAGAAGAGATGAGTTCCAATATAAGCAATGTTGCTGCCGCAATGGAGCAATCTTCTACAAATACCAATATGGTCGCATCAGCGGCTGAAGAGATGAATTCTACCATAAATGAAATAGCCCAGAACGCGGAAAAGGCAAGAAGTATTTCCCATGACGCAGTTGACAAATCCAGAAGTGCTTTCAACAGAATGTCAGAGCTTGGCAAAGCTGCTCAGGCGATTGGCAAGGTTACCGAAACAATCAAGGAGATTTCAGATCAGACCAAACTTCTCTCATTGAATGCAACTATTGAGGCAGCCAGAGCAGGGGAGGCAGGCAAGGGTTTTGCTGTTGTGGCAAATGAGATTAAAGAGCTTTCCAACCAGACTGCCCAGGCTACCCTTGATATTAAAAATCAGATTGACGGCATCCAGAGCATGACAGATCTGAGTATTAAAGAGATTGATCAGATATCCGGTGTGATCAATGGGGTCAATGAGATAGTCTCTTCAATTGCTGCTGCTGTTGAAGAACAATCTGCTGCCACAAGCGAGATAAGCGGGAATATAAATCAGGTTTCCACAGGGATACAGGAGGTGAATGAAAACATAAGTCAAAGCTCTTCTGTTGCCCAGGACATTACAAGCGAGATAGCCCAGGTAAACAGTGCTGCGGAACAAATCTCAAATAGCAGCAGTCAGGTTAAATTGAGTGCGGAAAACCTAAACGGGATGTCCAGGTCTCTTAATGCCATAGTGGGAAAATTCAAGGTATGAGAAGGAAGGTACGAGATCAACTGAAATGTGACTTCTTTTGAAACTAAGGTGCCGGGCATCTATGCTGGCTGTCCAGCAAGCATATCCAGCCCGATACGCAAAACGCTGAAATTGAAATGATATCCTGAACCGGATCAATTTTCCTGAGCCGGTTCAGGATATTTCTTTTATAGCCACTTTATGATGAAATGAGGGGATAAAAAAATTTCAATCTATTTTAGACTGACATACCTCTTCTTTTTACATTCCGATGACTCTTAGTCCCTCTTCAAGGTCATAGTAGGGTCTTATATCATACTTGTATCCTGGAACCCCGATGTAAACTGCCATATTGCTTCCAAGAGCCACCAAACCTTCTGCCAGCTTGTCATTGTCAAGTTCATAATATGTGATAGAGTTGATGCCGTTGTTTATATCTGCACAGATATATGGGCCTTTTTTCTTGAGATAGTCAGGAAGTTTGGGTGCGGTAAGGTAACGTTTTGCAATTTCTTTCGCACTTTCTGGTGGATAGACAACATTGGTAATAAGAATCATTTTGTATCTCCCTTGATTGTTGTTGTAAATAATTGAGTCAGGCGAATCGCTGGATTCAGTTTTACGCACACGAACTGGTTGTCATTGACGGCACTAATATGGCAGCCATGAATCTGAAAGGATATCGCTCATTGACCATATGCATGTTTCAGGAAAAATATCTAATCCCGTCTCTTTTGATGCCTGATAAACAGCATCTCCCCATATTATTTCTATCCATTGAGGATCATTTAGCTTTGTTTTCAGGCTTGGCACCTCTTTTAAATGAATTTGAATTTCTCTTTTTTTACTTAAACCTCACCCTTGGATCCACAAGGGCAACACATATATCGGAAAGAATATTTCCGATCATAAAAAGAAGCGAGGAGATTACAAGAATTCCCATCACAACCGGATAGTCCCTGTCAACCACGGATTCATAACCCAGAAGCCCCATGCCATTAATGTTGAACACCTTTTCAATCAGAAATGATCCGGTCAGAACAACCGAGATATTGTTCCCGAAATGTGTGGCAATTGGTATCAGGCTGTTTCTCAAGGCATGACGAAAAACCGCCTGTTTGAATGAAAGTCCCTTTGCAATTGCGGTTCTGACATAATCGGATGCAAGGTGATCCATCAGAGTGTTTTTCATAAGAAGGGTCATGACTGTAAATGATCCTGTTACATAGGCAAGCAGAGGCAGAACAGTATGCCATGCGATATCCTTGATTTTTTCGATCAGGGAGAGATCTGAAAAGATGTCAGATGTAAACCCTCCCAGCGGGAAGATATCGAAATTTGAAGCAAAAACGACCAGCAGCATTACACCTGCCACCCATCCCGGTATGGCATAACCTGCAAAAATGATAATTGATGTAATGTTGTCAAAGCCTGTTCTGTGCCTTACAGCTTTGGCAATCCCAAGAGGGATGCAGACTCCGTAAACAAGCACCAGGGTGAGAAGGCCAAAATAGATTGATACTGGAATCCTCTCTTTTATCATGCCCCAGACAGGATCATAGTATCTTGTGGATCTTCCAAGATCTCCGGTCAATACCTTTGAAAGCCATTCAAAATAGCTTTGAAGTATTGGTTTGTCAAAACCATAATACTCCTTTAGCCGTTGAATCTGCTCTTCGGAAAGGGGCTGTCCGGAAGTTTCCCTGCCTGCCCCTCGGGAGATGGAGCTACCACCTTCGGTCTGCATCTGCCTTGCAGCGGAGATCATCCTTTCGACCGGCCCGCCCGGGACAAAACGCGTAATGGCAAAAACCATGATTGTAATGCCCACAAATGTGGGCACAATCAGCAGCAGTCTTCTTAAAAAATATGCGGTCATGCTATCTTATAGACAGAGTTCAGAGCTTCTGCCAGATGCTCTGGCTTTGTACCGCCTGCCTGGGCCATATCCGGCCTTCCGCCGCCGCCGCCGCCAACAATTGAGGCAGCTTCTTTCACAATATTGCCGGCATGAAAACGGCCTGTCATATCTTTGGTCACTACGCAGATCAAAAGTGCCTTGCCTCCTGACTCAGCTCCAAGAAGTACAACTCCCGAGCCTATTCTGGATTTGAACTTGTCGGCAAGATCTCTCATCTGGGACGGGTTGTCAATCTCAACCCTTTTCGCAAGCACATTTACCCCGTTGATCTGTCGTATATCATCCCCGATATTTTCAACGGATTTGGATGCTATCTGGGCTTTCAGGCTTGTGATCTCCTTGTCCGCAGCCTTGCGTTCACTTAAAAGACCTTCTATTTTTGAATACAGCCCCTCTCTTGGTGTTTTCAAAAGCGATGCACTGTTCTGGATCATGGATATGTTTTCCTGAACATACTCAACTGCTTTTTTGCCGGTAAGAGCTTCTATACGCCTTACTCCTGATGCAATTCCAGCTTCAGAGACAATCTGGAACAGGCCGATGTTGCCTGTATGGCCGGTATGTGTTCCTCCGCAAAGCTCCCTGCTGAAATCTCCCATGGCGACAACACGTACATGGTCTCCATATTTTTCCTCAAAAAGTGCTGTTGCTCCTGATTTTACAGCCTCATCCATACTCATCTCCACAGTCTCTAAAGGGACATTCCTGCGAATATGGTCATTTACATATCTTTCAATGGCAAGTATCTCTTCGCGGGTAATTGCCGAAAAGTGGGTAAAGTCAAACCTCAGCCGGTCATTTGTCACAAGAGAGCCTGCCTGTTTGACATGATCTCCAAGAATCTTGCGCAGAGCAGAATGGAGAATGTGTGTGGCCGTATGGTTCAAGGCTGTATCGGCACGGTTTGCACTATCTACTTTCATCAGGCATTCAGATGATGACTTAAGGATTCCCTGCTCAAGAACTCCTTTGTGAATCCTTATTCCAGACGGGTCAGAGACGGTATTTTCAACCCTGACCCTTGCCTTTCCATCTTCACTTTCCATGATACCGCAATCTCCGGCCTGTCCGCCTGATTCGGCATAAAACGGCGTCTTTTCAGTTACAATCTCTATCTCATTGCATTGAAAAACATCATTATCCTGAGAAGACTCATCACACTGAGAAGCATTATCACCCGCGACTTTCTGAACTGACACTTCATCTACTGCCTTTCCATCTTTAACAATCAGCAGAATTTTGGAACGTGTCTCAAGCTCATCATATCCGGTAAAGACGGTTTTGATTCCCTGAGAGGTCAGCACCTTAAAGGCTTCTCCAATACCCGCAAAGGTTTTGGAGCTTTTTGAACGGGCTTTTTGTTCGTCCATTGCCTGATGGTAACCGGCCATGTCAAGAGAAATATCGGTTCCCTTTAAAACATCGGTAATGATATCAACAGGAAATCCAAACGTGTCGTACAACTTGAATATAACATCTCCAGAAATTTCTTTTTTCTGCTGATTTTCAATATCATCAATGGTTTCTTTAAGAAGTTTGAGTCCGACATCAAGAGTTTCAGAAAATTTGATCTCCTCGTTTTTTACGACATTCAAAATAAACGCGGCAGAGTCTTTAAGCTCCGGATATGCTTCATCCATCATCTCAAAAACCGTGGCAACGGTTTCATGAAGAAACGGACGCGTAAGACCTATATATCGACCATACCTTATGGCTCTTCTCATGATGCGGCGAAGAACATAACCACGCCCCTCGTTTGAGGGCATAATTCCGTCACAGACAAGAAATGCTGTTGCCCTGCTGTGGTCCGCTATCACCTTCATGGCAACTTCGCTCTCCTTGGAATCCTCTTTCTTCTTTCCAGAGAGATCTTCCACCTTTTTCATGATAGGAACAAAGAGATCAGTGTCATAGTTGGTTGGGACATTTTGCAATACCGATGCAATTCTCTCAAGCCCCATGCCTGTATCAATACTTGGTTTTGGAAGAGGATTGAGATTGCCCTGCACATCTCTTTCAAACTGCATGAAGACCAGGTTCCAGAGTTCAAGGTATCTGTCACACTCGCAGCCAACCGCACAGTCAGGATTGTCACATCCGAATTCCGGGCCGCGGTCAATGTGAATTTCGCTGCACGGGCCGCATGGACCTGTATCACCCATTGCCCAGAAATTATCCTTCTCACCTAAACGGACAATTCTTGATTCAGGGACACCAATTTTGTCCCGCCAGAGTTCATAGGCTTCATCATCATCAGTAAAGACAGAGACCCACAGTTTGTCAGCAGGAAATCCATATCCATTTGTCAGAAGATCCCACCCGAAAACAATGGCTTTCTCCTTGAAATAGTCTCCAAAAGAGAAGTTGCCAAGCATCTCAAAAAAGGTGTGATGACGGGCGGTATATCCCACATTTTCAAGATCATTGTGCTTGCCGCCGGCACGTACACATTTCTGGGCTGTTACCGCTGTTGAGTAATCCCGTTTCTCATCACCTGTAAATACCCGTTTGAACTGAACCATTCCGGCATTGGTAAACAAAAGGGTAGGGTCATCCTGGGGCACAAGAGAAGAGCTTCGCACCACCTGATGGTTATGTTTTTTAAAGTATTCAATAAATATTCTGCGTGCCTCTTTACCTGTCATGTTCAACTCCTTAAGCTATACTGATTCTGCTTCTGACGTAGTGGATGGTGATGCCTTGGCCGAGGACTTGGGCGACCCTTTATGCTGTGTTGAGGATTGAGTTGTTCCGGCTGGTGGTGCCGAGCCTATTCCAAGCTGCTCTCTTACCCTTGATTCAATCTTTTCAAACACTTCCGGATTGTCATCAAAAAAGGTTTTGACATTCTGCCTGCCCTGTCCCATACGCTCCCCGTCATATGAGTACCATGCTCCGCTCTTTTCAACAATTGAAAGATCAACCGCCATATCAAGAAGATCACCAGTCCTTGATATTCCCTCTCCATACATGATATCAAATTCAACTGATTTGAATGGAGGCGCAAGTTTGTTCTTTACAACATTAACCTTGGTTCTGTTGCCTATTGTATCTTGACCCTCTTTTATCGCAGCAGCTCTTCTGATGTCAATACGAACTGATGAGTAAAATTTAAGGGCATTACCACCTGGTGTCGTTTCCGGGTTGCCATATACAACGCCTATTTTCATTCTGATCTGGTTGATGAAGATCACGGTGGTGTTGGTTCTGGACATGGTTGCGGTAAGTTTTCTCAATGCCTGGGACATCAAGCGTGCCTGAAGCCCCATATGAGAATCTCCCATCTCTCCCTCAATTTCCGCACGGGGTACAAGTGCTGCCACAGAGTCAATTACAATGATATCAACAGCACCGCTTCTGACCAGCATGTCGACAATTTCAAGAGCCTGCTCACCTGTATCCGGCTGGGACACAAGGAGCTCATCACAATTAACACCAAGTTTTCTTGCGTATGAAGTGTCTAAAGCGTGCTCCGCGTCAATAAAGGCGGCAACGCCCCCCTTTTTCTGGGATTCCGCCACGGCGTGAAGTGCCAAAGTGGTTTTTCCTGAAGATTCAGGGCCGTAGATCTCAATTACCCTTCCTCTCGGGTATCCACCTATTCCAAGAGCCTTGTCCAAGGCAAGGGAACCTGAATGTATAACCGGTACCTCCTGCACAGCTCTTTCACCAAGCTTCATGATGGAGCCCTTGCCAAATTGACGCTCAATCTGGCTCATGGCTGATTTGATAGCTTTATCTCTTTCTGTGGCTTCTGTCATTTAAAGTCTCTCCTTGTTTCAATATATCTTCTTATATTATCTATTTAACACAATAAACAAACGTGCTTGCAGGATGAGCGGATCATTGGTGATCAGAGGCAAATCCATCATAAAATTGCCCGTTGAGTTCAATGCAAGTTCAATTCAATCCGGTTCTCTCTATCAAAAAATAGACATCCTTGACAGGGATATTTTGTTCTCTGGCTATTTTGCGGCACACCTCATATTCAGGCACTATCCTTGTTTTTCCCGCGGGATCAGTTATCTGCTTGACCGTCAGTTTCCCGAAAGGGGTTTCCATCTCAACATTTTGTCTGGCAAGAAGAGCTCTGTCTACTTGATAAAACCTGACACCTGATGATGTGCTCTCTGTCAAAATGATCTCGACAAGTTCATCAAGGTTCATCTTGCGGCAGATAACTTCAAGTTTGAAAGCCGGTCTGTTCTTTTTCATCTGCAAAGGCAGACAAGAGACATCAAGAGCACCTTTTTCAAAGAGTCTCTCCATTATATAGCCTGCTATCTCCGGATTCATGTCGTCAATTGAGGTTTCTATAACATATACGTTTTCCCTGAAAATATTGGGGTTCTTGGATACCTGGAGAACGCTTTGTTCTCTAAGTTCAAATTCGCCTGTTATTACACGCAAAACATTGGGAAGTCCTGATGCTGATTTTTTTTTGCCCGAGCCATACCCTGTATCCTTGATAACCATATCGGGTATATCTCCAAAATCCCGGGTGAGCGTTGTGATAATGGCGGCTCCGGTCGGGGTTACAAGCTCCATGTTGGAGTCTGATGCTTTTACAGGAATCCCTTTTAGTATCTTCAGGGTCGCGGGTGCGGGTACCGGTATGACTCCATGGCTGCATTTGACTGACCCTTTTCCAAGCGAGGGGATTGATCCATAAACTTTTGTAATCCCAAGATACTCCATGCACAAAAATGTGCCTGTAATATCAACAATGGCGTCCACTCCGCCTACCTCATGAAAATGAACCTGTTCAATTGGTGTACCATGAACAGCGGATTCGGCAAGGGCTATTTTTTCAAAAGCCTTAAGTGTTGAAGATTTGACATATTCAGAAAAGGGGGAGGCCAGAACCAGCTCTTTGATCTGAAGATAGTTTCTGGAGCGCGCATGATGATGCCCTGAATTATTATGGGAGTGAGTGTGGTGATGTTCTAAATGGTTATTGGAGTGAGTATGATGATGCCCTGAATTAGTATTGGAGTGAGTATGATGATGTTCTGAATGGTTATGACTGTGGATATGATCATGAGAAATATCAGAATTCTTCTCATCAACAAAAAAGTTTACAGCTTTAATGCCATTATGCCAGATATTTTTGGCTCTTATATCAGCATCAGGCAGGGGCATCTCCTCAAACCTTCTTTTAAGCCACTCAACAGGAACCCCCAGATCAACAAGCGCTCCGAGGGTCATATCTCCACTGATGCCGGAAAACATATCAAAATAGGCGATCATTATTTATAGCAATCCTTGTTTCCAACAGCATGAAGCCTTAAGATCTCAATAAGAAGACGAGCTGTATTTTCCATATCTTCGAGCTTGATTGATTCTCTTACAGTATGTACATCTGTCATTCCTGTACCTAAAACTCCTGTCACAACACCCTTTTTGAAGAATATGTTGGCGTCTGCTCCTCCGCCTATTGTCTTGGATTTCATCTCTTTTCCAAGATTGCGGGCGGCCTTTCTCGCAAGCTGTACAACAGGATGGTCATCAGGAATATGGGTGGCAGAAAAATCGTGTTCAAGTTCTATTTCAATCTTTGGAAGATCGCCGTTAACGCTTTTTGTCCAGGATTGTGCCGTTTTGTGGAATGTATTTAAAATATGCTCTGTCGTTGATTTGAGTTTTTCCTCGTTATGACTTCTGACCTCTCCATGGATGGTGACTAAATCCGGTACAATGTTTGTAGCTTTCCCTCCCTGAATTGTCCCGAGATTACAGGTGGTTTCATGGTCAATCCTGCCAATCTCCAGTTGGGCTATCGCCTTTGACGCAACCGCGATTGCATTAATTCCCTTTTCAGGTGCTGCTCCTGCATGGGCATCCTTGCCATGAACTGTAATGACAAACCGGTTTGCACCAGGAGCTCTTGTCACAATGCCCTCAGTGTCTGTCGAGTCGAGAATATATCCTGTTTTAGCATCAATCACATCAAGATCAAAATGCTTTGCACCCAGAAGCCCTGCCTCCTCACAGACTGTAAAAACAATCTCCACAGGCGGGCAGGGAAGGTTGTTTTCAAGAATGACATCCATAACCTCAAGGATGATAACAATGGCCGATTTATCGTCAGAGCCAAGTATGGTGGTGCCATCACTTCTGAAAACACCATCTTTGAATATAACCTTAACGCCTCGCCCAGGCTCGACCGTATCCATGTGGCCAGAGAGCATGATTGGAGCCGCGTCTGTATTGCCCTTGAATTTTGCCACAAGGTTGCCGCAGTTCCCGCCAATTTTCGGGCCGGCATCATCAATCATCACTTTTGCACCCATTGAGGTCAGGATATCTTTTAGCTTTTCAGCAATCTGTGCCTCTTCCCTGGAAACCGAGTCAATCTGTGCGAGCGTTGTAAATCTTTTTATAATTTTTTGACTGTTTATCATTAAAAAAACTCCTGTGTATTAGCTGCCGACTCAAAATAGCACTGCCGACTGAAAAAAGAGCAGCACATTGTTTCTGCTTTGGTTTATGTGAAAGTCTCTTTAACTCGATGTTCAAGTTTTTAGTTATGGACTTTTGCAAAATGACTTAACAAGTACAATATTTGTGTGAAAGAGAAGGT
>JADFYT010000109.1 GCA_015232935.1 Desulfamplus sp. | reverse complement strand
CCTGAGACAAGAGACGAGATACTGATTGCTCAAAACAGGGTAATGGAGGAAGACTGGGAAGAGACTTTAAAAAAAGTCGGGCAATCTTCCATAGAGGAGAGAGAAAAAAATGCCCTGTTCGGGGCAATGATACTCAAAGCACGTCTGCTTGATGAGAAACAGGTTGTCGCAGCACTTAAAATCCAGGCAAAGGAATTTGAAGCGTATCATAAAAGAGCTGAACTTGAAAAGATGCCAGGATTTTCTTCCAGCAATGACTCCAAAGAGAGAGAAAACAGGATTAGGCCACGATGGATAGGAGATATTCTGGTTCAAGATTTCGGACTCTCTGAACACGATCGGAAACGGATAGTCAAAAAACAGATGGAGTATAAAATTGAGAGGCTTAATATCAAGTTAGGATTGAATTTAAGCGATGCTCATATTGAGTTGTTCAACGAGATGGACAAATATCTTGAACTATCCTATTCAAAGGACAATATTGAAGCGTACATAAAAGTCCTCAACCCTCTGCCCAAATCCATGACAAAAGACAATATAATCATATGGCTATATCATAAAAAGATCAGATATGGACGTACAAGCAATGTACTTGACCGTTTGATTGCAAATAAAGTGAGGCCGGGAAAAAAGATTATGCTGGCCAAAGGAGATGAGCCCGTACTTGCACAGATAAAATATAGATTCCATTTTGATGTCCAGGCAATTTTCAAGCATGCCAAAATAAGTGCGACAAATGGCCGGACAGCTCGGTCAAATACTCAAACAGATACAAACAACACTAATCTGAATGCGGTCAATGGTCAAACAGACATTGCTCATAATATGATAATAGCCAATTCGGGCAATATTTTTCAATTCATTGTTTCAAAAGGAACAAAACTTGTCAGCTTCAGAAAAATAAAAGGCAAATCCGGACTTAATGTCAATCGCTGCTTTGTTGCACCGCCCATTATAACTCCGATTAATATTACCAAAGGAAACAATGTGACTCGTAATGAGGACAGCTTTGAGGCTTCATGTGATGGCATTCCATTTTTTTCTGATGACAGAATCCTTTCACTCTTCTCTTTAATACATGTAGATGGAGAGATAACGCCGGAAAACACACCTGAAAACATACCAACACAATTTAATTGTGATTTTGATATTAAAGGGTCAATTAAAAGCGGAGTTGCTCTGGGGTGCAGAAACTTGAAAGTTACCAATCTTATGGGAAGAGTGAACGCTACAGATGAGGTTACAGTCTCCCATGATATTGTAAATGGAGAAATTTTATCCAAAGGCACGGTTCGGGCAGCCTCAATGGAAAACAGTTTAGTTACCAGCCAGAAGAGTATTTTTATTGAATTGCAACGCTACTCTACCGATACAGACTTTAATAGAATATACAACTCCATAATAACAAGCGATGATATTTTAATCTGCAGTGATGCAAAGCTTGTCTCTTGTGTTGTCCGTGCAAAAAACAGGGTAATACTAAAAAAGGTGACAGTAGGAGAAAGCTGCAAGTTTATTATTGGAGATTCAATTGAAACAATAACATGCAAAAAAAGAGCTGCGGAGCTGAACAACGATATTGATCAACTGGATATAAAGATCAGGGAACTTCAGGAAAAATCACGATATCTTTTTGAAAAACTTGAAAAAAAAGATATTAGTGCAATTGATCAGGAGATAAAGAGTCTTTCAAGGAATCAGAAAACAAAGGAAGATTTGGATAAAATAGCTGAATTACGTGTTATAAAACGGCAGAAAGAGAAGGAATACGAGGCAAGTATTGATCAATACAGCAGTACTTTTATGAGATATGCCCAACAGATCAAGCAGTACCAGAATCAAAAAAATATCTTTGAAAAAGATAAAAAAGAGCTTGAAAGCCGTATAACAGAAATCTACAAACAAGAGCCGGGCGTTCCGGAACTGGATATAAGGCACAGCATGCTGCCTGCCGGAACAGTGATTCAGTTCAGATATAACCAGCAGCGACTTTCGGCCGATTGCGAAGGTTTTGTTTTCAGGGAAGAGTTTAACCATCAGACCAGTCGTTATGAGCTCAAACAGCACAGATGGTGATTTCCAAACCTTTTTTCGGGTATCCTTCGTATTACATCAAAAAAAGTTTACACTTTTTTTGAGAAACTCCCCTCAAAATGGGAATGAGATTAAAGAAAGTGTACACCGGTAAATGAAGCATGTCAGATCAAGTCAGAATTATTTTTAATGTGTGATTCATGACGGACAGTTGACCATCTCGGCCGCATGGTCAAGCGTGACCTGAGAGATGTTTGTTCCTCCCATCATGCGTGCAAGCTCCTTTATCCTGTCTTCAGGTGAGGCAAGACGGGTTATGGCTGTCGCGGTTCTGTTATTGATAACCTGCTTTTCAATCCTGTAATGGACTGCCCCATATTTTGCTATCTGTGCAAGGTGGGTTATACATATAATCTGATGCTTCTCAGAGAGCCGTTTTAGCTTGATTCCAACCTTGTCAGATGTCCTTCCACCGATACCTGAGTCAACCTCGTCAAACACCAATGTTCCCTGTGATTCATTCTCGGAAAGCACGGCTTTTAACGCGAGCACCACCCTTGAGAGCTCTCCTCCGGAGGCTATCCTGCCAAGAGGTTTTGGCGGCTCTCCAGGGTTTGGGGCAATAAGAAAGGATGCACGATCAACTCCTGTGGCATATATTTTCATCCCATTTACAGTAAGAAGATGAGACATCGTCAAATCAGGGAATAGCTCAATTTGGGGATCACTGCTTTTGTCAGGTGCCTTTGTCTGGCTCAAGTTTATTTTAAACCTGGTATTTTCCATCTCAAGCTCTTTTAGCTCATCTTCTGCCAATTGAGCAAGCTCAGTGGCTGCTCTTTTTCTTGTTTCAGAAAGAGAAAGAGCCTTTTGTCCAAGCTGTTCGGAAAGAAGGCTTGCGTGTGCCTCCATCTGTTCAATATCCTTTGCAATGTTCTCGGTACTTGATATTTTGTCCTTGAATGTCTGGTAACGCCTGAACAGATCTTCGAGCGATCCGCTTGTACCGCTGTATTTCCTCTTTAGTTTCTGTATCAGATCAAGGCGGGCCTGTGTCTGCTCAAGAATATCAGGATCAAGATCAATGGTATCAGATACTCTTCTTAGTTCATCAGCCAGATCTTCAAGTTCAAGCATTGTTTTTGAAAGAATTTCTGCACCACGGGCAAGGGAGTTATCCATCTGTGCAAACTTGTCAAAATCTGTTTTGATCAAGCCAAGTTTTTCCAGAATAGATCCCTCTTTGGAATATATCTCGTTTATCCCTGACTGAATGGCCTCATAAATCTGGGATCCATTGTTAAGCCGGCTTCTCTCTATCTCAAGAGATTCGTCCTCTCCCGCCTTGATGTCTGCCTGCTCGATTTCATCTATCTGAAATCTTAAAAACTCGTTCTCTTCAATTATTTTATCAATATTTGCCTTGAGTCTTCCAATCTCTTTAGATAGAGGGAAAAGCTCATTGTGGAGACTCTGGAGATCTCCGCGTTCAGGCCAGGTACCGGCAAAGCTGTCAAGGATATCAAGATGGTTCTCCTCATTGAGCAAACCCTGATGGGCATGCTGGCTTGAGATGGATGCAAGATTCTCGGTCACAAGTTTTAGCATCTGTATTGTTGATTGACGCGAATTTATAAATATCTTGTGTCGTCCATTGAGGGCAATAATACGCCGGATTATAAGCCCTTCTGATGGATCAAGGTCATTCTCGTGCATGATGCGGGCAGCTCCTGAATCAGGCTCAATAACGAAAAATGCCTCAAGTTCGGCAAACTCTTCTCCGTTACGCACAAGGTCAGAAGACGCACGTCCCCCCAGAAGCAGGTTGACCGCCTCAATTATAATAGATTTTCCGGCCCCGGTCTCACCGGTCAGGACACAAAGTCCTTCGGAAAAAGAGATTCTTATATCATCAATGATTGCAAAGTTTTTTATGGCCAGTTCGCTCAGCATGGAGTCTCCTGACAAAGTTGATAAGGTGTACCACGTAGATAGTTATAATCGCAGCTAAGAGGCGTGGAATCCAGAGCCAGAAGGGCAGGATACCCAATGGAAGAAAAAGGGCAGGATCTTCAATCATGGCATGGTTTATACCAATGGACAGGTGAAGGCGTGTCAGTTCATCCCGTGAAAAGGTGTTGTTCCTGGTCTCTTCAACGATAACAGCAGCACCATAGGCCAGACCAAAAAAGGCAGCGGTGAGCCACAGTACACCGGTTGCACGGCTAAGACCCATAACAGACAGAACAGGAGATATGGCCCTGACAATATGACGTATCAGATCAAATGATTTCATCAGCTCCATAGCAACCATAAGGGGCATTATTATGGTAAAAATCCTGATGGCAAGATAACCGAAATCTGTAGTCCACCCTTTTAGCATCGTAAGAAAGGATACTGTTTTATATAGAGCATCAACAGAGGCAGCAGCAGTAACAGGATCAGCAGGTTGCAGAAAAAGGGCGACAATTGCTGTTACAATAAAAGAGGCTATCAATCTGAAGCCTGCCGCAATAAAAGGATTGAGTCCTGATTGGCCTTGAACAATGCTCTCTTGTATCAGGTTGTGGGATATCAGTAGGAAAATTGCAATAAGGGTCATCTGGTCAATAGTCAGGGGCAGGGCAGCCATGGCTCCGATTGCACCATAAATTCCGGTAAACAGCCCTATTATCAGGGGCAGGGCGGCAGATGCCGGAAGAGAGAGCATGCCCATTACCGGCTGTATGATAAAATCTATCTTGTAGAGCCAGCCGGAATAGACCAGAAGGGCAGTGCCAAAAGAGATAGGAGCAAGGATTTTTAAAAGCCATATATAGCCCGAAACTCCCCGCTTTACTCCTGATTCTATTCCTGTTTTGAGACGAATATCCATAATTTTAAACTTAGATTCCCAGATACGCTTTTTTAACATCCTCATTGGCAAGAAGATTTTTGCCGGTATCGGTCATGGTAATGGCACCGTTTTCCATCACATATCCACGATCAGCAACGTGAAGTGCAAGATTGGCATTCTGTTCTACCAGAAAAATTGTGGTGTTGTTCTCTTTGTTTATCTTTTTTATGATATCAAATATCTGACGGGTGATAATGGGGGCAAGTCCAAGTGAGGGCTCATCTAGAAGCAGAAGCCTGGGGCGTGTCATGATAGCCCTTGAAATTGCAAGCATCTGCTGCTCCCCGCCGCTCAATGTTCCGCCTGCCTGACTTCTTCTCTCGGAAAGTCTTGGAAAGAGCGTGAAAACATAATCAAGATCCTCTTTTATTCCATCCTTGTCTTTTCTCAAAAAGGTGCCCATATCAAGGTTTTCCATCACTGTCAGATAGGGAAAAATATGTCTTCCTTCAGGAACCTGATTAATGCCAAGGGATACAATTTTGTTTGTTGGCATGTTGTTGATAGTCTGGCCTTCAAAGATGATCTCCCCGCTTCTTGCGGGTACCACACCGCAAATAGTCATAAGTGTTGTTGACTTTCCGGCTCCATTGGCACCTATCAGGGTTATGACCTCCCCCTCCTTGACATCCATGCTGATATCTTTAAGGGCTTGAATATTGCCGTAAAATGCCTGGACGTTTCTGAGTTTAAGCATCCTTTTTCTCCCCCGCACTGTTTTTATCTATAGCTGGACAGGCTTTTATTCTTTTGACATCAAGCATCAATTTCCTCCCCGAGATATGCCTTGATAACCACCGGATTGTTGCGGATCTCTTCTGGCGTACCCTCGCCTATTTTTCTTCCGTAATCGACCACATAAATTTTTTCCGAAAGACTCATGACAAGCTTCATGTCATGCTCAATCAACAGGATTGAGATGCCCTCGGTATCACGGATTTTAAGAATGAGATCATCCAGTTCCTGTGTCTCCTGCGGATTCATTCCTGCGGCAGGCTCATCAAGAAGCAGCAGAAACGGGTCGGTTGCAAGTGCTCTTGCTATTTCAAGCCTTCTTTGGGCTCCATAGGGAAGATTGATGGCAAGCTCATTAACATATTTGGCAAGACCTATCTTTTCTAAAATGGCATAGCTTTTTTCGACAATAAGCTGCTCTTCAGCCTTTGCCGCCGAACCTCTGAATATAGCACCCATGATTCCGGCTTTAGTTATTGCGTGACACCCTATCATAACATTTTCAAGAACAGTCATGGATGTAAAAAGACGTATGTTCTGGAATGTTCTGGCAAGACCTTTGCGGGTTACAATGTTTGGTTTGAGTCCGTTAATACGCTCTTTCTGCCTGTCAGATTTGCCATGGGGGGATATATAGACATCGCCGGAAGTTGGCGTATATATGCCCGTGATGCAATTGAAAAAGGTGGTTTTGCCCGCACCATTGGGGCCTATCAAAGCCACAATCTGCCCCTTTTCAATGGAGAGATCAACGTTGTCAATTGCCCGCAATCCTCCAAAATCCATTGTCATCTTTTTTACTTCAAGAATTGGTTTCATAGTTTTCGCTGTTTCTTAAAGATCTCCAAAAGTATGTTGTAAAGTGTAGGTTCAAAACTTGCTTTAACCGTATCAAATTCATGTTTGTGATGGGGAAAATTCGTAATATCGTGATGATGTGGAGCATTGTCATATCTGAATATAAAGTCTGACTTTTCATCCATGTATTGATAGCTGTATTTTATTTTTGTTTTTACGTCAGTATCTTTTACTTCCACAAATGCTAATCTATGGCCATTTTCAAAAATTATTGACCCGTTAATATATCCTTGCTTGACATTATAAATTTTTTTTTTCAAAGAGATAGATCTGACATTGGGAAATTCCTTGATAACAGCTTCGAGATTGAAAAAATAGATTTCAATCATCTTAATTCCATAAGTCTTGCATTGTTCTCACGAAACATCTCATATATACCTGACCAGATTATGAAGTCCTCACTGTCTCCTGCTGCCCCCCTTAAAAAATCTTGATAAAACTCCTCTGATGAAATTTTATATTTTTCCTCGAATTCCTTTAAATCAAGTTCAAGATTTAAAATACCCTTCTGCAATTCAGCAATCTGATATGAAATAATATTTTGGGCAAAAGACTCTTCATCTTGTGTATATTGCAAGATCTTTTTCAGCTTCAACTCTGTTTGCAATTTAACATTCAATTGTAAACTCAACATATCTGTTATTTCTCGAATTTATATGATTTACGGACATCCTCGATCATGCCGCCTGGCCTGAAAATCATCATAAGAATAAGGACAGCACCAAAGGT
>JADFYT010000108.1 GCA_015232935.1 Desulfamplus sp. | reverse complement strand
CATGATTCTTGCCATGAATATGATGGAGATCAGGGCCAGTTCAAAAGAGTATTTCGCAAAACAGTTTAAATTCTCTGACAAGGAGGTAAGCAGGATTTTCGGTCTATATCGTCCGCTTGGTGCCTGTTCAGGATATATCTGGAACCAGATCAGGGAATATTGCGATAATGATATGGAAAAGATGCTCTCTTATGTGGATATTATTCCCGTACCTCTGACAGAGAGCCTTGGAACCATTACCGGTAAATATCCAGCCAAAGACAAGATTACCTCCTCTGCTGTGGACCTGCTTGGCGAAGAGTCCATACAGAGGCTTTTGCACATAACAGATACCAATAACCCTTACCGTTTTGACTTGAGGCGTGGTGCGCTGGCAAGAGTCGCCGGAGGCGGCATCCATTTTAGCGACGAGATTTACAAAAACAAAAAGGATCTGGTTCAGGTATATCTTGGCGTTATTCAGAACAGAAATATTGAAATTGACGGTTTCAAATGGCCAATAGATACCCTGATCATTGCTACCAGCAACAATTCCGAGTTCAATACCTTTTTGGCGGAAAAAGAGGAGGCTCCGATTGTTGACAGGTGTCGTATCTGCTATGTTGCCCATAATACTGATTATAAACTGCAGAAAGAGCTGACTGAATATGCTATTGGCAATGACGTAAAAAGCACTATTAATCGCGAAAAACTGCATCAGGACCCAAATCTTAACTATGCAGCATCTGTCGGTGTTGTGCTGACGCGTCTTCCAAGATCTGAAAAGCTGACACCGGTTGAGACCATGAAGCTGTCTGCCGGAGAGGTGGCTGGTGAAAAGAGCCTGAAGACCCTTGGAGAGCTTATTGGTAGCCTGAATCAGGATACTGACATAACCAGAAGGTTTGGCCAGAAGGGACTTGGGCAGAGAAATCTTGGAAGGGCAATTCAGTTGCTGCTGGAAAGCTCTGAGACCAATGAAGGCAACTGCATGTTCGCCCTGGATATTTTTAAAACTCTTGAAACCGTGGTTCTGGATTATGTTACAGACTCAGGTGACCGGGCAAAGTTCATGGAGGATTTAAAGACCGCAAGGGGGCTTTACAGGGAAAGAATAATGACCGAGATTTTTAACGCCTATATGGATGAGCCGCTTGCCATCAAAAAAGATGTTATGAACTATGTCAACATGATTATTGGTGTTGATGCCGAACATCTTGGGGCTGACATGATGTGGAAATATAAAGATCCCCAGAGCGGTGAACTCAAGGCGATGAAGATTGACGAACGATATATCAAGAATGTAGAGGATCGACTTGGCCTGAAAACCGAGGAGCAGCGATCCTCTTTCAGAAATACTATTCGAAAAATATACGGTCAGAAACTCTCTATTGATCCAAATTATGACTTTATGGACAATCTGGAACTGGTCAAGGCTATCACCGATGTCAGATTAAAATCCGATATTGCTGGTGCCGGAAGCCTTGTCGGTGCACTTGCCAACAGAACCAATGAGGAGAACCAGAAGCTTCATGACCGGATGATCAATACCATGACTTACAAGCTCGGATACTGTAATACCTGTGCCCAGAAGACCATTGAATACTTCTGCAGTCAGGAGGATGACAAATAATGATCATCCGGCCAGGTGGAGGAGAAATAGTAATAACCCGGGTCAGGAGGGCGATAAATCATGATAACTCTGGATGAACTCCTGGAAAAGGACAGGAAGCGGGAAGAGGACGGCTTTAAACGTAAGATTCGTATTGGCCGTATTGTAAAGCCTGTTCGTGGGGGTAAAGAAAAAATTGTGGTGGTTCCAACTACAGTTGAGGAGAAGTTTGTCCACGATGAGATCCAGCTTGGTGAGGAGGGCGAGGGTGAATCAACCGGTGGTACAGGTGAAGGAGAAGAGGGCGATGTGATCGGTGAGGAGCGTATTCGCCCTTCAGGAGAAGAAGGAGAGGGGGAAGGCCAGGGGGATGGAGAGGGGCCTGGAGAGGGTTCCGGTGGTGAACATGAGTTCGAGTCAAATGCCTATGAGCTTGGTAAAGTTCTTTCCCAGGATTTCGAGCTTCCCAATCTTGTCGACAAGGGCGGCAAACGCACACTTGTCAAATTTACCTATGAGATGACAGACAAGCACAGGGGATTTGGTCAGATTCTTGACAAAAAATCGACTCTGCGTCGAATTGTCGAGACAAATATCAGCCTTGGCAATATTCCTGATGTCTCGGCAATTGACACTTCTACCTTTATTGTCTCTCCATCAGACATGATATACAGGATTCTCTCAAAGGAGAAGGCCTACGAATCCCAGGCCCTGATCTTTTTTCTAAGGGACTATTCCGGATCCATGAGCGGAAAACCTACCCAGACTGTTGTCTCCCAGCATGTAATGCTCTATTCATGGCTTTTGTATCAGTATCACAAACAGGTGGTGACACGCTTCATTCTTCATGATACTGACGCACGTGAAGTGGATGATTTTTACAAGTATTACTCCTACAAGGTTGCCGGAGGGACAAAGGTTGTATCTGCCTATCGAATGGTCAACCAGCTTGTGGAAAAAGAGGGGCTTGCCAGGGATTACAATATATATGTTTTCCACGGAACAGACGGTGATGATTGGGACACCCAGGGCAAGGAAGCTGTTGAAGAGCTTAAAAAAATGCTTACATATGTGGCAAGAATAGGCATTACTGTTGCCAAGCACAGCTATTCAAAATCAAAGCCTACAGAAGTTGAGAACTATGTCAAGGGATCAGGGCTTCTTGAAAAGCATCCCCATCTTATAAGGATGGATGTAATGGATGAGGATGCCGATGACGCGAGGATTATTCAGGGTATCAAGAATCTTATATCGTGATATCACGCAGTGCATACCTTTTTATCCAAATCGTCGTTTGACAATTCCGGATCATAAAGAAATAGCTATAAGGAACACTTCGTGCAATTATCAGGCAGGCGGGATTGACTGTTCAGGAATTTGATAAACTTCTATCAAAGTAAAAAAGGGAAGGGGGCGTTGCATGGAAATAATTGATCAGCATGTCAAAGGTATCATGGAGGGATGTAAAAGAAGGGCCAGAGACGCAGGCCTTTCGTTTGAGGATGAATCCCTTGAGTATATAGTCACTAACAGGGACATGATTGAGCTTAGCCCCAAGGTGATGATACCAACGCTTTATGACTACTGGGTACATGATGTACGAGTTATTTCAGGTAAGGGAATGTATGAACTTTATCCCAGCAATCCCTATGAAACAGTTATAAACACAAGACCTCCCATATCCTTTTATAACGATAACAACCCTGACTGGCTCAATGTCATGATTTTTTATCATGTGCTGGCTCACATTGACTTTTTTCAGAACAATCTTTTTTTCAAACATACATGGGACTATGATTTTACAGGTCAGGCCCTTGCTGATAAACGGCTTGTTGCGAAATATCGCTCTGAAAAGGGCAGATGGGTCGATTACGTAATTGAGTTTGCCCGCGGAATTGATAACCTTGTAGGATATCACAACCAGGTGTCTGAAGCGGTAAGTCCTGATGAAAAGCGGATTTTGGGAAAACTGGATTACTATTTTGATATATTCCTTCAAAAAGAGAAGAGGGTATCTCAAAATGAATATTTAAAAGAGATCACCCGCTATAACAGTATAGGCAGAAAAAAAGATGAGAACATAGATGGCAACATGGATCTGTCAGATTCCATAGAGCAATCTCAAGACAATGATCTTGAGCAAAACAACCTGATCCAGGATCAGGTTGAGGATATAGGTTTAGCGGATTCCAGATCAAGGATTGTAGTTAACGAGAATGACTTTTTTATAGATGTCAGAATCAAATATCCTGAATTTGACGCTTTTTATAAAAGATATACCGAAAAAAAAGAGAATATCCGCATGGATGTCATGCAGTATATTATGAAATACTCCTCATTTTTGGAAAAAGATGAAAACAGATGGATTAAATCCGTGATGGAGATTGTCAGAAATACCTCTATCTTTTTTCAGCCCCAGATAAGAACCAAGATTATGAATGAGGGCTGGGCAAGTATCTGGCATGAAATGCTCTTTATGAAAGATGACAGAATAAGGGGTCATGAAGTGGATTTTGCCAAAGTTAACGCGGGTGTCACTGCCATGCCCAAGGTGGGACTCAATCCATATGCTCTTGGCATGCGTCTGTTTTACCATATTATCGATATGGATGACCGTGGCTGCTACTCTTTTGATTATTTAAATCTTCATGATGAGGTCAAGCGGCAAAAATACAATACAAATAAAGGCACTGGCCTTGATCGCATCTTTGCAATACGGGAAAATCTGTGTGACTTTACCTTTATAAACACCTACATAGATCAGGAGTTCATGAACAAGCACAATCTCTTTGTATCAGGAAAACGCCTTAACAGAGAGCGGATGTCATGGCAATACTATATAAAATCCCGTAAGGCAGAAGCATACAAGCAGATGCTCATCGATACTTTGTATCATCCCCCTGTTGTTACTGTGAATCATGAAAAAACCGCCCAGGGCCCTCTTTATCTGGTACATAAATTTGAGGGCAAACCCCTTAAGGTGGATTACATTGAAAACACCATGATAGGGCTTGAATATCTCTGGGGTAGATCTGTCAGGCTCGAAACCAGCGAACCATATGTCTCCAAAGATGCCTCATCGCATCAAAGATTTGTTAATTACTGGAATCCACCCTCTCCCGCACAACAGGCATCTCCTCAGGTAAAGCAGGAATCTCAGGCTATTGCATGGAAAAGGGTACTGTATGTGATGGAAAACCGAAAGCTGATCAAAAGGGAGATAAATTGATTATGGCTACACAATCCCTTGGTATGGAAGATGATATAATCAGGGCTGAAAAGGCGATTCAACTGCTTAACGTTGAGATAGGAGATTATGAAAGGCTAAAACCCATCAGCTTCAAGAGTTTTCTTGGTCTTGTCGAGACAAGACCTTCGGAGATGCTTCGCAATGTGTTCCAGGTTTTTCACGATATGATGCAAACACATGTGGATGTCCCTGAAGACTCCATCCTGAATGAGCCTGATGAGTTTTCTCTTGTTAATTACGACTGCACCCGTCTTTTTGTTGAAGGGTCTGAAAATCCCTATTTTACGGACAAACTCTTTGCCAATCGCCTGATGAAGCATATGGAAGGTTTGCGTCATGGAACCCAACAGAACAGGATCTATATTTTTCATGGTCCACATGGTTGCGGAAAAAGCACTTTTTTGAATAACCTGCTGAAAAAATTTGAAGCCTATGCCAACACAGAGGAGGGGATGCGATATGAGGTGGTGTGGAGACTTGATATCGAGACTCTTGGAGGTCATGGAAGAGCAGAGACAGTTACTGCTATTGAGCGACTTGTTGAACTCATAGAAAAATCTGACCATAAGGTTCCCGCCAGAACCAGTGAAATGGTAACAGAGCAGTGTATAGGTTCCGGCTTTAATGCCTCGCATATTGAAATTCCCTGCATATCCCATGATAACCCGATACTCATAATTCCTAAAAGTCACAGACGCAAGATTCTGGATAAATTGATCAAGAATGATGAATTTAAATGGCGTCTTTTTACTGAGAAGCAATATGACTGGGTATTCAGCGGAGAGTGCTGTACTATCTGTGAATCTATTTATCAGTCACTGTTAGAAAGACTCGGGGAACCTGCCAGGGTTTTTGAAATGCTCCATGCAAGGCCATACTACTTCAACCGGAGGCTTGGTGCAGGAATAAGTGTGTTCAATCCAGGAGATCGTCCGGTACAGCAGAATGTGATTACCAACCAGATGGTTCAAAACAGAATCAACAACCTGTTCAGGGACAGCAATCTTATCCATTATGTATATTCAAGATTTGCAAAGACAAACAACGGCATCTATGCCCTTATGGATATAAAGTCCCATAACGTGGAAAGGATGGTGGAGCTTCACAATATCATAAGCGAGGCAGTGCATAAGGTTGAGGATATCGAGGAGAGTGTCAACTCTTTGTTCCTGGCTCTCATGAACCCTGAAGACAAGGAGAATATCAAGGATTTTCCCTCGTTTTCAGACAGGATTCAGTATATCAATATTCCATATGTACTTGATATCAACACAGAGGTTAAGATCTATTGCGATATTTTTGGAAGGCATATTCAAGAGAGCTTTCTTCCCATGGTGATTGAAAATTTTGCAAGGATAATTGTCTCTTCCCGTTTGAAAGCAAAGTCTGAAAGCCTTATGGAATGGATCAAAAACAGTTCCAGATACAGGCTCTATTGTGATGATCAATTGATGCTTCTCAAGATGGAGATATATTCAGGCAGCCTGCCTGAATGGCTTGATAATGATGACCGCAAGGCACTTACAGCCAAAATGTGGAGAAAAATTCTTGCAGAGTCAGAGACAGAAGGCAACCATGGCTTTTCCGGCAGGGATTCAATAAGAATCTTTGATCAGTTTTACTCCAGATTCGCACGGGGGGAAGAGATGCCCAAACCCAGGGTACTACGCAGACCCTGGACAGGCAGGTTTGTGCTGGAAGACCGGCTGATAAACATGCTTGATCTTTGCTCTTTTTTCAGAAACCTGATGACACAGATGCCCAAAATGATACCTGACGGTTTCCTTGATTCACTGTTGCGAATGTATGACTACAATGTTCTTCAGCAGGTAAAGGAGTCGCTCTATTACTATAACGAGGAGCAGATATCAAAGGACATCAAGAACTATATCTCTGCCGTCAATTTTGAGATCGGTTCTTCAGGCAGATGTTTTTTTACCAATGACATTCTTAATGTGACCACAGTATTTCTTGAAAGTATCGAAAACCGTCTCTCTGCCGAGAACTTCAGTCCTGCCAAGCGTCAGGAGATGCGCAAGGATGTGCTCAAAGAGTACACAACAAATGCTCTTACACGCGAAATAATGATTGAGGGAAAAGATATATCCCAAACCAAACTATTTGACTCTTTACATGAGAGGTATATAAACAGCTTGAAAAAAAGGGTGCTTGAGCCCTTTCTTGGAAACGAGAATTTTGGTCGTGCCATTAAGGATTTTGATTTGCCTAATTTCAAGACCTATGATGAACGGCTTAAAAGTGATATCGAATTTCTTGTTGCCAACATGGTATCAAAATTTGGATATACCCAGCAGGGTGCAAAAGAGGTGTGCATCTATGTCATTGACAGCAACCTTGCTTCAAAATTCAAATAAGTCATCTCCCGTACGCAAATCAAAAGGTCATGTCCGTGTTTTGGACACTCCGGACCATGAAAATCAAAATGCATTTTCATGGTAAATTTTAAAA
>JADFYT010000107.1 GCA_015232935.1 Desulfamplus sp. | reverse complement strand
TTCATGACCGACTATATTCGGCCACCCCGTGCATGAAAACCATGATGTGTTTTCATGGTAAACTTTCATGACCGACTATATTCGGCCACCCCGTGCATGAAAACCATGATGTGTTTTCACGGTAAAGGAGAAAAAACATGGAGGGGAGTTACAGCTATCTCAAATTGATTTCAAATAATAAATTGCATACGTAGTATTTCAGGGGGGCAACAAACATATGCCCCCTGTTTTTTTTGATTGTTTTTGATTTAAAAATGGATATTCACATGAATGACAGGAATAAAGACAGATTTGACTCGGAATCTGGATATTGCCGCATGCTTGGCCATGAAGTCTCTTTTTCCTATTGCAGGATTGCCAGAAATGACATTCCATGTTTCAGGATAATAGATTGCTGGTTTGAAAGGCTTCCTGTTGCAGATTACATGAAAGAAAACTATACAGAGGAAGAGCAAAAGAGTATTCTTGCAAAACCGGCAAGCAAGATAAACACTCTTTATGATTTGATTCAGCAAGCTAAAAACAGGTCATCAACTACCGGCAGCTAAACCGGCATGTCCGTGTTTTTTGGACACCTCTAACCATGAAAATCAGATTCTGTTTTCACGGTAAAGTAAGGCTAAAAAGATTAACCGTTTACCATCTGTCTTTTAGAAAGAGTATTATTTTTCCAAAAAAGGCAACTCCTATGACTACTGCTACGAGCGTTATAACAGGAATGGCAATAGCAATTGATATTTTAAACGCAAATATCGCAAGCGGGATGCCAATAAAAAGCAGCAGCAATATAAACGTTATAGCTATACATCCAACGCGAAAATCCTTTCCAAATTTTCCAAAATTGCCTTCAATTTCATTTTTCATCCAAACTTATCCTTTTTCTTAATATTCCACAGAGATTATTTTCAAAATATCTATTATGATATAGTATAAATCAATCTTTTTTACCATCAAAATACAGTTTGACTGTAATGTTAAAGTGTTACATCTCATAAAACTCAAAACAAGGGGTTGTATTGCATGAAATTCTCTATTGATTTCAAAGGAATAACCGCATTGTTCGCCTCTGCCCATGACAGCGGCAGAAATTTTCTCTATGAATATGAGGTTTATACCCTTTTGAAGCATTCAGGAGCAGAAACCCCTCCAGGATGCAACCTTATTGAGCGTGGGGCAAGAGCTTCAGATGATGTGCTCAACTCCATTCCAGGCCAGAAGGCTGTTCTCAAGATTGTATCTCCAACCATCATTCACAAAACCGAAGTTGGAGGAGTACGGATTGTAGAAAAAGAGAGCGGCAGGATTCGCTCCGCTGTCCGCAGGATGCTTTACGAAGTCCCTGAAAACTATGCGGCATGGATTGAAAAAAGCGAGAAAAACAGGGAATCATCGCCCCCTGAGTACAGAGATCTTACAGGAGAGGCACTTGTCGCTGCCATAAGCCGCGATTTAAAGGGGGTGCTCCAGGTGCAGTTTATGCCTCCTGACTCATCTGCTTTTGGCAATGAGCTTATTGTGGGTCTTCGTAGAACCCGTGAGTTTGGAACTGTTATCAGTGCAGGGCTTGGGGGAACAGATACCGAGCTGTATGCCCACCGTTTCAGAAAAGGTCAGGCAATTGTAGCGGGCTCCACACAGATGAATGATGGCCATTCGTTTTTCCAGATTTTCAGGAAAACCATCTCTTACCTCAAACTTGCGGGTCTCACCCGTGGGCAGAGGCGGATCGTAACTGATGAACAGCTTATTGAGTGTTTTGACTCTTTTATAGCTCTTGCCAATTTCTACTCTCCGGTCTCTCCTGATGCCCCTTTTGTGATAGAGGAGCTTGAGATAAACCCGTTTGCATTTACCGATTATCTTATGGTGCCGTTAGATGGCATGTGTCGATTCTCTTTGCCTTCCCATAAAAAAAAGAGCCGTCCTGTTCACAAGATTGACAGACTGCTCCATCCAGAAACTATTGGTATCATAGGAGTATCTTCAACCAGGAGAAATTTTGGCAGAATCATTCTGGATAACATTCTTGCCGCAGGTTTTGATCCTGGCAAGGTGATTGTAATAGGCAACGAGGTGACGCCAGGGATTAACTCAACTCCTGATCTTGAATCCCTGCCTTGCAAGCTCGATCTTTTCATCGTTGCTGTAGGTGCGGCCTATGTGCCTGATATTGTTGAGCAGGTGATTGATCTTGACGCGGCTCAAAGCGTAATGCTGATTCCAGGCGGCATGGGTGAAACCGAAGAGAGCAAGGAGCGTGCCCGTCAGGTGGTCGAAAAGATATCTCTTGGCCATTCAACAAGGATCAAGAATACAGAGAACAACACAAGTGCCGCTAACAGTTCCAGCCCCGCTAACAGTTCCAGCCTCGCTAACAGTTCCAGCCCTGCCAGCAACATCAGCCCTGCCGGCAGCACCGGCTCTGCTTCTGCTCCGGATAGTGGAGGTCCGGTTTTCCTTGGTGCCAACTGCATGGGGGTCATTTCAGGGCCGGGTATGTATGACACATGGTTCATTCCTGAAGAGAAGCTGCCCAAGGAGAGAACTTCCCGTTTCCACAGAGCAGCCCTTATCAGCCAGAGCGGTGCGTTCATGCTTCATCGTACTCACCAGTTTCCACAGCTTCGACCGGCCTACATGATCTCCATGGGCAATCAGACTGATCTTACTCTTGGAGATATGGTTGGCTATTTCAAGGATTCAGACAAGGTGGATGTAATTGCCATCTATGCCGAAGGATTTAACGATCTTGACGGACTTGATCTGTGCAAAGGAATCCATCAGGCCGTGCTGTCAGGCAAAGAGGTGATTTTCTACAAGGCGGGAAGGACACCTGAGGGCAAAGCCGCTACAAGCGGCCATACGGCTTCTCTTGCCGGGGATTACATGGTGTGTGAAAACTGTGTGCGTCAGGCAGGGGCAATTGTGGCAAGAAATTTTACAGAGTTTCAGGAACTGTTTTTTCTTGCTGAAAACTTGAGTCGCAAAAAGATAAGGGGCAATCGCCTGGCCGCGGTGAGCGGTGCGGGGTTTGAAGCTGTGGGCATGGCAGACTCCATACATTCCGATGATTTTATTATGGAGCTTGCCCGTTTTGAGGATAAAACCAGAAACAGAATCCGGAAAATACTTGAAGCTAAAAAGCTGGATCTCTTTGTCACGCTTGCAAATCCTCTTGATATAAATCCTGCGGCTGATGATGAAACTCATGCCCAAATCACGGCAGCACTTGCAGAAGATATCAATGTTGATGCAATTGTCCTGAGCCTTGATCCCCTGTCTCCTGCAATGAAGACTCTTGATGACAGAGAACTTCCAGGATATGACATGTATGCCAAAGAGAGTATCCTGAACAGGATCATCAATCTTGTTGCCATAAGCGATACCCCTGTTGTCACTGTTGTAGATGGAGGCAGGCTCTACGACCCGCTAAGAGATGCCCTTATGGATAACGGGATTCCGGTCTTTACGGTCTGTGACAGGGCAATTGCGGCAATATCCCTGTATGTCCAGGGAAGACTTGCCGCTGACGCAATACGCGGTGGGCACGGGATATGATTTGGATGCGTTTCATCTGAGTTGAAACAGACCCATATGATTCTCAATGATGTATCTCTTGTTTTTCCAAGATTTTGCCTTTTTCTGATTCTCTCTCTTTTGACGACTCAAACCCCTTTTTTGATATAAAATGGATGGCACAGGCAGATCTGAATTTGCAGTAAATATCAGGATCCTTGCACTCAAGGCACTCCTGGCACTGGTAATAATCATGCTTCATGCACTGATAGCTTGTCTCTCTGTCAGGGTGGTTTTTGCAGTTACCCATACTGCTATACAGCTCCTCCGATATGTACTAAAAGGTTGCCAGCTACCCACTTTAACAATGGGTAGCTGACGATCAAAAACCTACTCATTCAATCAACAACCTACTCCTTCAAAAAGATTCTTGATGCAAGCTCAATATCTTCGGGGCAGAAAACAAAGAGGCATTTGCCACCTGATGGTGAGACTGATCCATAAACATAGTTGATGTTAATACCCTCCTTGCCAAACTTCCTGGTAACTTCAGAGAGACTTCCCGGAGTGTTATCAAGCTCGATGGCGATCAGCTCCTTGGTATCAAAAAGGTAATTCTTTTCTTTAAGAAGAACTTCAGCCTCATCTGTTTTATCAACAAGCATCCTGATAAGGGCAAATTCAGCAGAGTCTCTTCTTATGGAGCTGTAACTTGCCGAAGACGCGATTCTTTTCAGGGATTTTCCCCTGGCTTCAAACAGATTCTGAACATAGCTTGATGCGTCCTGAATTGTAATGGCATCAATATTGATTCCTGACGCTCCCATCAACTCGGCGAGCGTAGCAAGTTCTCCTGGCACATTTTTCAAAAAAAGAGAAATTTCTGTTCTGATCATATCTTCTTCCCCCCCTTTGCATTATTTTTGTACTTATCTTTATTAGACTTCCTGCAAAACCGGATTATGGTTATGGATTTCAAGTCTCACCTTGATCAGGATGCCGCTGCAATTTTGAGCCCCTCATCAAAAGCCTTCATGTTAATTGGTATCAACTTTGGCTTTGATGCAAACTCCTCTTGAACACACTTTCTCAAAATTTCAATATCCACCATGCCGCTCCTGGCTGCAAAAGCACTTACGGCAATAATATTGGCACACTTTACGCTGCCAAGATCCACCGCTGCCTGATTTGCAGGAACAATCAGCTCCTCTATATCGTCTCTGCCGCTTCTTATTGGAATAAGCGAGCTGTTGATAAGAACAATCCCGCCCTTTTTTACAACCGGTGCAAACTTTTCAAGCGATGGACGGTTCATTGCCACAAGATGGGAAGGATTTTTGATAATCGGGGATCCTATGAGACGATCGCTTGTCACAACAGTGCAGTAAGCTGTTCCGCCTCTCATTTCAGGGCCATATGATGGAATCCACATCACCTGTGCCCCCTGTTTCATGGCCGCGTAGGCCAGCAGCTTGGCACTCAGCAAAATTCCCTGACCTCCAAACCCTGCGAACATTACCTCTTTTTGCATATCTACTCCTTAGTATATCATCCTGTACAAAATATTCGAGAATATACAAGCCTCCTCTGCTTTGCAGAACAGAGGCCGCAAGAATATGTAAGTGGCTGATTATGTTAAATATCATTCAGGTCTTTTGAATTCACCCAGAGGGTAATATGGAATCAGTGTATCTTCTGCCCATTTCAAGGCGTTAAGAGGCGTCATTCCCCAGTTTGTGGGACAAGTGTTGATAAGTTCAACAAAGCTGAAGCATTTATGTTCCATCTGATATTGAAATGCCTGAAGAATCGCCTTTTTCGCCTTGTTCACATACTTGGGTCTAAGAAGTGCCTGGCGTGCTATATATGCCGGAGTGGCAAGGCTCGATAATAGCTCGCACATCCTTATAGGCATACCGGTCTCTTCAACATTCCTGCCGACAGGGGCTGTAGTTGCCCGCTGTCCCGGCATGGTGGTAGGAGCCATCTGGCCTCCGGTCATGCCGTAAATAGCATTATTTATAAATATTGTGGTGAATTTTTCTCCTCTATTGGCAGCATGGATAATTTCTCCCATTCCTATGCTTGCAAGGTCTCCGTCTCCTTGATAGGTAAATACCATAAGATCCGGCCTGACCCTCTTCATGCCGGTTGCCATGGCAGGAGCACGTCCGTGAGCCGCTTCCTGAAAGTCGCAACTAAAATAGTTGTATGCCATGACCGCACATCCCACCGGAGCAATTCCAACGGTTCTGCCCCTGACGCCAAGCTCATCAATGACCTCTGCGACCAGGCGATGTGCAATACCATGTGTGCATCCAGGACAGTAATGTGTATGGTTGTCGGAAAGGGCTTCTGGTCTTGAAAATGTTTTTCCCATATTGTTTTGTAATCTCCATAGCAGACTCAGCGTTGTTTTTGAGTCTGCCATAATTGTTATATTTTAAGGCTGTCTTCTGTCATATAAGAGAGATGACATGTTCCGCGACCTCTTCCGGTGTGTAGATGTCACCGCCACACTGACCAAACCATGTAACTTCCCGTTTACCCTTGAGGCTTCTTTCAACATCCTCAATCATCTGGCCCATGTTCATTTCAATGCTTACCACTTTTTTGCAGCTCTCTTTTGTCGCTGCGTCATGGATAGCTTTTTCCGGGAACGGGAAAAGCGTCTTGGGGCGGATCATGCCGATTTCAATGCCCTGACTTTTGAGGTTGTCGATGGCTGTCTTGCATACACGGCTCATGGTTCCATAGCTTACAATCAGTGCCTGATAATCCCCATCTGTATTGTACGCCTCGAATCTGACCTCCTCTTTTTTCATACGCTCGTACTGAGCCTTGAGCGTCAGATTATGCTGGTTCAATACTTTGGGATCAAGATATAGGGATTTGACAATATTTTTGCTGGTACTTCCACGCCTGTCCATTCCGTTGGTTGCCCACTCGTCTTTATTGGTAGGAGGAACATACAGGTTGTCAGGAAACTCGACAGGCTCCATCATCTGACCGATCATCCCGTCGCCAAGAATCATGACAGGCCCGCGATATTTTTCAGCAAGCACAAATGCCATCATGGTCATCTCCACAGCCTCCTGGACACCATCCGGTGCCATGACAAGCATGCGGTAATCCCCATGGCCTCCACCTTTTGTAGCCTGAAAATAATCACCCTGAGAGGGCAGAATGCCACCAAGGCCTGGGCCTCCTCTGACAATATTGACAAACACAGCCGGACACCTTGCCCCTGCAATGTAGCTTATCGCCTCACTCATAAGGCTCACTCCAGGGCTTGAAGATGTTGTAAATACCCGTTCCCCGCAGGCTGCAGCACCAAAGATCATATATCCTACAGCCACTTCGCTTTCACCCTGAACAAACACTCCGTTGACTTCAGGCATCCTCTTTACAAGATACTCCGCGACTTCCGACTGAGGGGTAATGGGATAAGCAAAATAGTTAAGACAACCAGCCTTTATCGCCGCTTCTCCAATGGCTTCATTTCCTTTCATCAATACTTTAGCCATTATTTCACCTCCATATCTGATTCAACCTTCTTTTTATCGCTCAGGCTGGCAGTTGCAGTCGAATCTGAGGTTTCAGCCGCGGGAACCTCTGTTTCAATAATTGTTATTGCAACATCAGGGCACATCACACAGCACAGCGTGCAGTGAATACAGTCATCCGGTCTTGCCTGAAAAGCCGGAAAATACCCTTTTGAGTTCACCTTGTCGGACATTTCCAGAACTTTTTTAGGACATACGTCCACACACAGACCACACCCTTTACATCGTTCAGCATCAAT
>JADFYT010000106.1 GCA_015232935.1 Desulfamplus sp. | reverse complement strand
TGTTTGGCTTTGTTTTTTTTGTTGTTTTCATCCACTGGTTTGTTTTTTGTTTCGGTTTTTCTTGACTGAATTGCAAAGATGAGTTTTTCTGCCATATCCCGGTCAGTGCTGGAAGGATATCGCTTTATAACACGGTTGAGCAGGTCAATCGCATCATCTTTGTCTTTTTTGATGCCAGAAATTCTGTGCAGGCCAAGATATAGCTCTGCCGCATGATACATACCCGAAGATGCCAGGGCGTGGTTAGGATTCTCTGTATAGACAGCTTTGAATTTTCTGATGCAGTTAAGCCAGTTATGTCTGTATCTTTGCTGTTTGGAATCTTTTTGCAGACTTCTGTACGCATTGGTTGCACTACGGTATTGCTCTTCCGTGGTTGAGGCATGGCAGTAAAACGCAAATAAAGTAATTTCTATCATGCCCACAAACAGTATTGGAAGGGCAATATTTTTGAAGAATGACATCTTTGAAATCTGTTTTTTATACATTGTCTCTTTCTTGCGGCGTTTTTATGGAGCCTTGGTTGGTTCTGTTAATGATACCATGAATGTTGTTGAGAAAAACAAGGGCATCTACTGGTGTCATGGTTGTGATATCAAGTTTTTCAATACTTTTTATCACTTCATGAATCTTGTTGTCATCAAACAGCTCCAACTGCCCTGATATATTCTCACGATCAAGTCTATGCACACTGTTTCTGGTATTTCTGGATTTAGAGGATTTGTTTTTGTGTTCATATGAACTGTTTCCAGTTTCAGAAACTATATTTATCTGATCTTCCCTGTATCCTCTTAGTTCGATCTCTGTCAGGATATCTCTTGCCCTGAGTATCACTTTTGTAGGTACGCCTGCGAGACGGGCTACCTGAATACCGTAGCTTTTATTTGTTCCTCCCTCAACAAGCCTTCTTAAAAATATTATATGATCATTGAACTCCTTGACTGCGATATTATAGTTTTTGACTCTGGATTTTATCTTTTCAAGATTGATAAGCTCATGGTAATGGGTAGCAAAGAGGGTCTTGACTCCCTTGCCGTTCAGGTCATGAAGATACTCCGCAACTGCCCACGCAATGCTCAAGCCATCAAACGTGCTTGTCCCTCGTCCGATCTCATCCAGAATTACCAGGCTGTTTTCTGTGGCATTATTGAGAATATTGGCGGTCTCTTCCATCTCGACCATAAATGTGCTCTGTCCCTGAGAGAGGTTGTCAAGAGCTCCGACTCTTGTGAAGATTCTGTCTGTAATTGCGATATCCGCCCTTGCGGCAGGGACAAACGATCCGGTCTGAGCCATAAGTACCTGAAGGGCAACCTGTCGCAGAACCGTGGATTTTCCTGACATGTTGGGCCCTGTAATTATAAGCATCTGATTGGTTTCATTATTTAATGTGATGCTGTTTGGAACATAACGCTCTCCTGCAATCATCTTTTCAACAACAGGATGGCGTCCGTCAGTTATGGATATAATCTGGCGATCATTTATTTCTGGTCTGGTATAATTACTTAAATCAGCATTTTCAGCAAAACAGAGAAGTACGTCAACAGTTGCCAGAAAGTTTGCCATTTTTAATATTGCAGCGGTCTTTTTGACAATCTTGTTTCTTATTTCAGCGAATATCTCGTACTCAAGCACTGCCCTTTTTTCTTCGGCATTGAGAACCTTTGACTCAACCTCTTTGAGCTCTTCTGTTATAAACCTTTCGGCATTTACAAGAGTCTGTTTTCTGATGTAGTTGTCAGGAACTGATGCAGCCTGAGCTTTTGAAACTTCTATGAAATATCCAAACACTTTGTTGAATTTTATCTTGAGGGAACTTAAACCTGTTTTTTCTTTCTCCTTTAGCCCCTCTTTTATTATCCACGCCTTTCCATTTTCCGAAAGCTCGATAAGCTCATCAAGTTCGCTGTTAAAGCCGTTTTTTATTATCTGGCCTTCATTGAGAACCATCGGAGCATCTTCACGAATTGACAGCTCAATGAGGTTGGCGATTTTCATAAGCTCTTCGGTAATACCCTGCATCATCGGAACGGATGAGGCAATGGTATTGTCAGCGTTCTCTCTGGTGTCAGCACTTTCTCTGGCATCGGCATCACTCTTTAAGTGCAAGTCTCCTTTGAACAGATCCGATCTGAATCCATTAAGGTCATTGATGATATCAGGCAGATTCAGAAGAGAATTCTTGAGGAAAACAAGATCTCTTGCATTGCCCTGTCCCATTGAGATTTTACTTCCAAGACGTTCCAGATCATAAACAGATTTAAGTGTCGTACGCAGTTTTGAGCGGACCGGTTTCTGTTTCAAAGCCTCTTCAACGGCATCTAATCTCTTCTCAATGGCTTTTTTTTCATTCAAAGGGTATCTAAGCCAGTTTCCAAGAAGTCTTGACCCCATGGCGGTAACGGTTTTATCAAGCAGATGCAGCAGGGAGCCTCTTTTTTCGCCGGTTTCAATATTTTTCAGCAGTTCAAGGTTTCTGCATGATCTATCATCAATTACAAGGAAGCTGTCTAAAGAGTATGGCCGAAGGTTGGTGATATGATCTGTATCCTGAAGCTGGGTCTCTTGTACATAAGATATAATGGCACCAGCCGCGGATATCGCGGCTGGCATTTTCTCGCATCCAAACCCTTTTAGGCTTCGGGTCGAGAACTTGTCCATCAGTCTTAGTTTCGCATCAGGAAGCTTGAAGTGGATCTTTTCAAGATAGGATACGCTTTTGTTTGAAAAGCATTTTCGGATATAACTATATGCGGGATCATTTTTAAAGCTGACAGGAAGCAGTATTTCGCTTGGGGCTACCCGCAGTACATCATCAATGAGCATATCAGGAATCTTGCCGTTGATGGTCTGGGTCTGGGTTGTACGGAATATGCCGGTTGAAATGTCAAGCCATGCCATACCTGCCTCTGCATCAATAATAGATAATGCAAGCAGGTAGTTATTAGAGCTTCTGTCTAACAGGTCTTCATTCAGGATCATGCCCGGGGTGATTACCCGCACAACTTCCCGGCGGACAAGCCCCTTTGCGGCAGATGCATCTTCAACCTGTTCGCATACAGCAACCTTGCAGCCGTTTTCAATGAGTTTTGCAATATAGGCGTCGGCAGCTCTGTGAGGGATACCGCACATGGGAACAGGATCATCCTGCTGTTTATTTCTGGATGTGAGGGTAATTTCCAGAATGGCAGAGGCTTTTAATGCATCCCCATGAAACATCTCATAGAAATCACCCATTCTGTAAAATAAAATTGCATCAGGATACCTGTCTTTGATGGAAAAATACTGCTCCATCATAGGGGTAGTTTTTAGAATGGTCATGTTTTAATAATCAGGCCAAAGCGATTCTGTTTTTTATGGATTGATCCGCCTTTATCTGGCAGATGCTATGCTTTATTGAGTTTTACTGTATGTTCCTGTTCAAGATCGCCGTTGCTTGGGGTTGAATCGGCAGTTTCCGCAAGCATTGGGTCTCTGTTTTTATCATCGCTTTGAATATAGGGGTCCTGCTTGAAGGTTTCAAGTTCGGTCTGAAGAGATTCAATGGTATCAATTTGAGTTACAAGAGTTTTGTTCAAATGTTTGATCGTTTTCATGGATTTAAGTTTTGAGGCTATTCCCAGATAACCGGCCATCAAGAAGCCTATTACCAAGCATCCACCAAAATAGGCCACATTCTCGACCTCAGGTGCTGTCCAGTGCCATGTTTCAACACCAAGACTTAACGACAGTGCCTGTTTTGCAAGAAAATATGTCCTGTTTTGGTAAATCACAAGTGCTACAAAGATTATAACAATTAGGCCTAAAGTAAGTTTGATTTTTTTCATCAGGGATCTCCAATCGGATTTTTATGGTAAATTCAATGTCAAATCAATGACTTCAATTAAAAATGTTACTTGATAATAGATCAATAATATATTTTTTTCAATCCTTAGTTTTTTCATATCAATAATTTTGATTTCAATCCTGAAAAGCCGTAAAAAAGCGTTTACAGCCATAAAAATATGCTTCCTCAGCTTACCAAAGGGGATTCAGGAATCTTACATTGTCACAGTCTGGATTTCCAAAAAGGTTCCAGTTGAGTTCATTAAATGGAGTTGTTGATGGTATTTCTATAAAGGAGATGTGAAGATGCGGCAGAATACCTGATTTTTTCATGGATGTATCTGCAATCTTTCCGATAACCTGCCCTCTTGAGACAGCCAATCTTTTCTTCAAAATATCTTTTTGAGGTTTCTTGTCATAAGAGCTATCCGGTTCAGTGGAATCTGAATCTGCATAAATACCGGAATATAATCGAGCCAAGCTGCTATCTATGCAAATATGTGAATATACGGCTCCGGTAATTGACTCTTTCCGGCCGTTTCGAGACTTGTCAATGCAGCAATCAGGGTGGCTATGGTCTAAGTCATATTCTATATCAGAGCAAGATGTGCCATGTGCAACAACAACAGATTGCCCCAGAAAATCATCGCAGATATTCAATATTACTCCGTCAGCCATAGCCGGTACCATTACTGTGGAATCAAGTGTGGCAATATCTTTGTTAAAGGTTCTGTAATGTTTATTCGAGGTTCTGTAAAATGCGATATCAACTCCTTCATGGGGTGTATATCTGCATCCCCAGTCCGCCCACCATTTCGCATGGCTCCCAAACAACATGCCAGGGTAGAACAGCCATTCTCCCGCATCAGATATCGGCAGGTTGTTGATCATGGCAATTGATTTTAGGAGATCGGCAAGTATCACTTTACAGGTCAACAAGTATGATCTTATGTGCCATAAGGTTAATCTCCTCAATATTCCCATTGATCTTGCGGCTATCCCCAAGAAGGCCTTTTAACAGAAATTGATTTTTTCCAATTGGTAGAATTGCGGCTACATTTTCCATAACCAGCTCTTCATTACCATCTTTTTTTAGGTAAACATTAGATTCGCACATATTATTTTCTCCATTATTTGATTCGAGTGTAGCCTTTTTATGTTTAATTCCAGTAGATGCACAGCGTACTGTGCCCTTCTGATACTACGAATAGAGTGCAAAAAGGCCACACTCATTTGATTCTCTCGTAAAAAATCCATCTGCCAAAATAGGCGTTCAATAAAATCAACAGGTTATTGTGCTGAAAAAGCCCATTAAGGAATTTTTACGAGACCTGCATACTTGATAAAAACTATTTTTAAAGCATAAGCGGCTTTGCTGCGATTATTGCTGGATTGAAATTTTTGAGCAATAAAATATCGCACTGCCTTATCAGAAAAGGATATTACATGCAAGAAAGACTCTGGACAGATATGGTTTTAGCGTATCAGCTCCGCTCTGATCCATCTGCTTTTTTTCCGCAGTTATAGCTTCCAAGAATTTTGACAAACTCAGTATTTTTTTCAATCTCGGCAATTACATTGCTTGTACCGCTATCAGTCAGATCTGTCTCCAGATCTGCATAAAACATATACTGCCACGGTTTTCCATGAATTGGTCTTGACTCTAATTTTACTAAGTTTATCTGGTTTTCTGAAAACACCTTCATCACCTCAAAAAGAGAGCCTGGCTTGTTGGATGTTGAAAATACGATCGATGATTTGTTTTTTACTCCTTCTTGAGCCATCTGTTTTTCAATAACAACAAAACGGGTGAAGTTGCGCGGGTTGTCTTCAATAGCCTCTTCAAGAACAGTCATGCCAAAAAGATCAGCCGCTTCCACGCTTCCAATCGCCGCATCTTCCAGGTTTCCTGATTCTGCAACCCTTTTGACTGCACTTCCGGTGGCGTTGACAGGTACTATTTTCATGTCAGGATTGGCATCTAAAAATCTTCTGCACTGCTGAAACGCGGGTGGTGGTGCCAGAACCTGTTTGATGTCTTCAAGTTTGGTATCCTTATGTGCAATAAGGTTATGTACGACTCTTATGGAGAGTTCTCCTGTGATGAAAAGCTCATATTCCAAAAGCAGGTCATAATTTTCGTGGATACTGCCTGCAAGGGAATTTTCAATTGGAATAATGCCAAAGTCAGCAGCACCGTTTTTTACATGCTCGAAAATATCACGAAACGATGGTATCGGATAATTTTCAACATCGCTGCTGAAATATTGAATTGCTGCTTTATGGCTGAATGTCCCTTGCTCGCCTAAATACACGACACGTTTGTCCTTTCCGGACTTGTTTGGTTCTTTCGACAAAGCATCCGTACTTGCCGCACTGTATCCTGTATAGTCGTGGATAAGCTGTTTGCCTACAACCGGGGCAATTACATATATATCACGGATAAGTCTTCCAAACTGTTTGGGATATAGACTCTGTGGCCCGTCAGAGAGTGCCTCGTCAGGTTTGTGGTGCACCTCTATCATAAGTCCGTCAGCACCAGCCGCGATAGCGGCTCTTGCCATGGGGCTTACTTTTTCCCTGATTCCTGTTGCATGGCTTGGGTCAATCAGTACGGGCAGATGGGTCAACTGCTTGAGTACCGGTATGGCTGAAAGGTCAAGCGTGTTTCTGGTATATGGCTCAAAGGTTCTGATACCCCGTTCGCACAAAATGATGTTTTTGTTCCCTTCGGCAGCTATGTATTCAGCAGACATCAGCCACTCCTCTATTGTTGATGCAAGGCCACGCTTGAGAACCACTGGTTTTCCCATTCTTCCTGCACATTTGAGAAGCTCAAAGTTCTGCATGTTTCTTGCACCAATTTGAATCACATCCACATACTTCATCATCAGATCCGCATGCATGGGCGAGGTGATCTCGGTGACAACTCGCAGGCCGGTAGCTTCACGAACCTCAGCCAGAATTTTCAGCCCCTCTTCTTCCAGCCCCTGGAAGGAATATGGCGATGATCTGGGTTTGAACGCTCCGCCACGAAAAAGGGTTGCCCCATATTTTTTAACCTCCTTTGCAATGGTCATTGCCTGTTCCCTACTCTCTACCGCACAAGGCCCGGCAACAATGGTGATTTTATCGCCTCCGACTTCAACATTACCGATTTTAATGACGGTATCCTCTTTTTTCATCTGTCTGCTGACCAATTTATAGGCTGTGGATATTGGTACCACGTCTGCAACTCCATCCTGGGCCATGAGAAATTCTCTGGTCAGGGTATTTTTACCGATAACGCCAAGAATATTTTGACCACTGCCATCTGGTTCATGCACCATGCATCCATTTTCAGCAAGAATGCTCTTGAGTTGACTTTTCCTTACCTGTGTCATCCCTTTCTCCAATACAAGTATCATTGTCCTTTTTCTCCTTTTTTTAAAAAAACAAACCATGAAAGCGTAATAAAAACATACAAGTGCGATAAATCTATCGCAAATATAATAAAACAATATAAAT
>JADFYT010000105.1 GCA_015232935.1 Desulfamplus sp. | reverse complement strand
GAGTTGGCGAGCTTAAGAAGCTGACCAAAAAGAACAGGATCTCTGCTTATCAATCTTTCAAGCGATTTGATGTCTATTTTATCCATAGGCTTTTGTGCCATGGCCATAAGACGCCTGGCAGAATCAGGCAAGGGGGGGATTTTGATTCCGGAGTCAAGTATTTCCTGAGCTATAATATTTGCTGTTATCTCTTTATAGGACATTCTATCTACCCTTGAATCCCTATCTGCAAGGTTTTTCAAGGCCATTACCCTGAATAATCAATGATGTGGGAATATCATGCCATGCTCTATATGAATTCAAGTTCATCTTTTTATTGATTCAAGTGCATTTTCAAGATTTTCTGTTATTCTGACAGATAATTCTGCGGTCTGCCTCAGAAATTTGGCGGTCTCCTCAAGTTTGCCATCAACTGCTTTTTCCGCCCATGAAAGATAAGTCTCTTTATGGCTGTTGTTGTGCTCAATCCAGTGCTTGAGAAGCAAGGCAAGTTTTTCATCTATGGACATCCGGCTTTCCTTGTGTTGATCATCAGTTTTTTCAGCTTCGTGGCTGTTATGGCCGCCTGGATGAGAATGGCCATGAGAATGCTGGACATCATGATGATGAGAGTGACCACAGGATACCTTCTTGCCATGATGATGGCAAGATTGTTCTTCTCCATGATGATGCGGGTGGTCATGATGATGAGGTTGGCCGTGAGAGCAATCCTCACCATGATGATGTTGGTGAGAACGAGATTTATGATGGTCATCGTGGTGGTGATGATGTTGGTTAGAATGAGATTTGTGGTGGTCATCGTGGTGGTGATGATGGTGATGTGAACGAGATTTGTGGTGATCATCATGGTGATGGCCATTTGATTCATGGTGTGTCATTTTTATATATCCTCCAGATGCAGATAGTTTTTAAGTGTTTCAGGTTGATACAAATATCCAGGAAGCGGATTCCATTCGCAACGTGCGTTAATCTCTATCCCGTGATAGATTATCGAGACAGGCCTGTCAGAAGAGACAACCACTACAATAACCTGATCATGTTCTGTAGTAAACCTGAGTGCTGAATTGTATCGCGCTCCTCTTGCCCTGTTTTCAACAGGTATTGCCTTGCCATCAAGCAGACAGCCAAATCCTCTTAAAAAAGAGGTTGACATGATATGCAAGGCACCATCAATTTTAGCAAGAGATGCGGCAAGATCAAGGTTTTCATCTTTTCTAAGATCAAGACAGGGTTCAAGAACATGGCCTGAGAGCATTACAGGCTCATTGTTCAGGTCAAGAACAAATGTACAGCCATGACGTCTGATTTCCGCGGTGTGCACCAATTTCGCGATCACCTTGAACAGCTCCGTGGAAAGCTCGGGATCCATCTGTGAATCAAGCAAGATCTCTTCCAGCTCCACCAATTTGGCTCTGCGTGTAGTGGAGTGAAAATTACCGTCAAAAACACTGCATATTGGTTCACCGGCAATTTCTATAAATCCATAGTCTCCTTTTAGCAGTGCCGAAACAGCATAGTCAGGAACAGGAGAGTCAGATATCCCGATAATTGTGTTTCCATCAGAAATCAGCTTTCTGTCAGAGTATTCAACGGCAAGGAGAAGTTTTCTGACATGCTTGATATTTGCTGTAAAAGGTCGTTCATGTCTTTGTATTTTTGCAAGAAAATGGATATCTCCGAGAAATTCAGAGTCTATAAAAACCAGCCTTCCTCTTGGCCAGCTGCCCTCTTCCCTTGTTTTGGACAGCTTCAAAACAGTATCCAGGATCGGTTTGATCAACATTCTTGCATCAATCCCGATGATCCGGTTCCTGACATCGACAATATGGTCAACAATGGCGTGGATCGCATGATTCTGAAGCACATGACCTGAAGTACCCATAGAGATGCAGTCCATGGAAAAATCCTGGTGCATAAGCCATCCGGCATGCTCAAGCCATCGCTCGGTAGGATAAACAGAGCATATGTCAGGGTGATGATCTGTAAACCACATCTGATAAAAAAATGATCGGGAGCTGCCCCCAAAAGAGATGATGCCTGCCAGTTGAAGACTGTTAAATGTTATAAAATGGTCAAGAGGCTGCCTTGATATTGTCCATACAAGAGTATCTCGCCATGCATCATCTTCAAAATAGATCTCTTTGAGTCGTGGTTCATGACCTTTTAGAAGTTTTTGGGGATCATATATACGCAATGGATCAGATGAATTTTGGGCGTAGATCAAAGCCACTCTGCTGTGCTGGGAAAAATTGGAAAGCCCCTCTACAAGGCCGTTATAAATATTTTGAATCAACAAATTAAAATATTTATGTCTAACCATACTATTTTCTTCCAGAGCCATAATGTTTAAACTTGTCAATTACCCTGTCCATCTCGTCATCAGGCAACAACACTGGTCTGCCAAGTGATTCTGCCTGGAAACATACGCGTGCCACAAATTCAGTCTCCTCGGCGGTATTAAAGGCATCGGGCAACGTGATTCCGACAGCTACAAGGCCATGATTGGCAAGAAGGATTGCATTGTAGTCGTTGATTGTTGCAAGGATATTATCCGCAAGTGCGGATGTTCCAAAGGTGGCATAAGGTGCGACAGGCACTTTTTTGCCGGCAAAGGCCACAAGATAATGAACAGGAGGAATTTCTCTGTTGAGGCAGGCAAAAGTGGTGGCATAAGGTGAATGTGTGTGAACTACAGCATTAATATCAGCTCTGTGTCTGTACAAGGCAAGATGAAAGCCCCATTCGCTTGATGGCTTGAGATTTGCGTGACAGCCGATAAAGCAATCTGGAACCGCAGGATTTTCTTCATTTGTCAAGGTCTGGGCATGGCCACTGCAATGTGCAGAAGAGACAGCATCAGGAGGGAGACCATTATGGTCAGTATCCTCAACAGGACAGATATTACCTTGAAGATCAAGCAATATAATATCTTTGGGCGTCAGGTCGGAATACTCAATACCACTCGGTGTAATGGCAATCAGCCCCTTGCTTCTGTTAAAAATACTTAGATTTCCTCCAGAACCTGTAGTCAAACCAGAGCTGACCATTTTCAATGAGAATTTTATGATCTCTTTTCGTTCATCTAAAAGTACCGTCATGGCAAATGTGATACACTCACTTAAACACCTTTGCAAGGTATTTTTTGGTATTGTAAAATTTTTACAAGGCTGTTATTAAGGCAAAAGATAGAATTTTATAAGGGTAACCCTAAGGTAAATCCAAAGTAAAAAGTGAATCCAAAGCAAACAGGTGACCAAGAAATGAAAAGAACTCATAGAAACTGCACTATTTATATATTGTCAATTTTTTTATACGCTTTAGCAGCAATACCTTCACTGCATGCACAGACAGGTTATGTCTCGGACATGCTTATTCTAAGCCTGAAGGAGGGTCCTGGCAGACAGTACAACACAATAAAAACTTTAAGGAGCAATACGCCTGTAGAGATTCTTGATACCAGAGAAAGATTTCTTAAAATAAGAACACAAGAGGGTGACAACGGCTGGGTTGAGAGTCAATATATTACTCATGAGATACCAAAAACCATAATTATCCAGCAACTTACAGAAAAAATAGCCCAGCTTGAGGCCAGCTCTGACAACCCTGAAGGCACACAGAAGAAAAGTTCTGAAAGCACTATTGACAACATTGATACTGATTTAAAAAACGACAAGGAGGCTTCATATATAAACAAAATAAAATCTCTTGAAACCGCTCTGAGTGCCCAGATTGAAAAAAGCAGACTGCTTGAAGCACAACTGAGCAATATGGATTCTGAACAAAATCACGAACCATCACTCAACCCGATATCTATTGGTGACAACAATATAGAAGAGGAAGATATTGATGAGCTTCAAAAAGAGATTCCCGGTGATGAAGAAGAGAATGGCTTCTCTATTTATTCAATACCTAAAACCCTGTTCTCATCAGATGATGATGTTCTGAAAACAGCAATGATAAAATGGTTTTGTGCCGGAGCAGGCGTCCTGATTGCAGGATGGTTTATCGGCAGGAGTTTTTCAGGTGTCAGAAGAAGCGGCGGAGGGCTTCTTGATTAATGCTATAGTTTTATTCATGTCTGTTTGCAGTATAATACCAGCCCTCCAAGAATAAGTAACCCGCCCGCAATGTGGTAAAGATGGATTCTCTCTCCCAGAAAGAAAAAGGCGACAAGCGAAGCCACAACAGGAATCAGATACAAAAATATTGAGGCCATATTGGGGCCCGCTCTTTTTACACCTTCATTCCAGCAAAGATAAGATACGATAGAGGGGAATATCCCCAAAAACAATATTATTGATATATTTTTAATATTTACGGCAAACAGGCCATATTCAGAAAGCTCATGCAGATAAAAAGGCAGTATGAAAGGAAGTCCTGTGATGATAGTGATAGTCAGAAAAGCGACCCTGTCAATGTCAAGTTTCATGTATGCAAGAAGAACGGAATAGATTGCCCAGCTAACTACCGCACCAAAGGCAAGCAGATCACCCGGGTTGACAACCAGGGATAAAAGATTGTTTATATTTCCCTTGAAAACAATCAGCAACATCCCGCCAAGAGAGAGGAGCATTCCCAGAATTCTTGGGAAACTCTCCTTCTGACGAAGAAAGATCCAGGATACGATAAATGTAGTCGCAGGCGTGGCTGCAATTACAAAAGACATGTTGGTTGCGGTCGTAAATCTTGCAGAACAGTAGATCAGGGAGTTGTAGAGAGATATGCTGAAAATCGAGAGAATCACAATCTTGATATAATTCTGCCTTAGTATCTCTTTTTCCTTTAGTACCCTTTTCAAGCCAAAAGGCAGAATAAAGCACAATGCCGAAAACCATCTGAAAAATGAGAGGGTCATCGGCTCTATTTCATTTATCATGCCTTTGGCCAGCACGGTATTGAGTGCCCAACTAAAGACGGCAACAGTTAAAAGCATATATGCTTTTACTGCTTTGTTTCCAGCAATTCCGACTTTCAATGAGTTACATCCATAAGTATTGTAATTATTGCGATTATAAACCAGCATGGCCGTTTTTTTTGTATGGCCACCCCGAGTCATGAAAACAAGAATGTATTTTCATGTTAAACTTTCATGACCGCCGGAATTCGGCCACCTTCAAACATGAAAACCAGGATGTGTTTTCACGGTAAATATTGACAAGACCGAACGCTCTTTCCTATAACGTCCATATGATAAAATCAAGATTTGGCTAACATAAGTTATTTCTGTCAACAGTACGGATAGCATGATATTCACTTTATGCTCTTTACCATCAACCCCAAATAAGGAGAAACAAAACAGTGAAACGACGCGAATTTATCAAAAAAGCAGGTGCAGGTGCATTGGCGGCAGGTGCAGCAATGGGTGCGGTTCCGGCGATGGCGGCAAAACCGGTAATGTGGAAAATGGTCACAACCTGGCCACCCCATTTTCCGATGCTTGGAGAAGGTGCTGACTATATTGCAAAACTTGTGGATGAAATGAGTGGGGGTAAATTCAAGATCTCTGTTTACGGCGGCGGGGAACTTATACCGCCGATGGGCGTATTTGATGCGGTAAGCCAGGGCACAGTTGAAATGGGGCATGGGGCAGCCTACTACTGGTCAGGCAAAGCACCGGCAGCCCAGTTTTTCGCAGCGGTACCTTTTGGTTTCAATGCACAGTCTCAAAACTCATGGGTCACGTCAGGCGGTGGAATGGCTCTGTGGGAGGAGGTTTATAAACCCTTTAATCTCAAACCTTACCTTGGCGGGAACACAGGCGTTCAGATGGGAGGATGGTTTAACAAGGAGATCAACAGTGTTGCAGATCTAAAGGGACTCAAGATGAGAATCCCGGGTCTTGGCGGGCAGGTTCTTGCCAAAGCTGGCGGTAATGCTATTCTGGTTGCTGGTGGCGAAATCTATACCAATCTTGAGAGGGGCGTAATTGACGCTACTGAATGGGTAGGTCCCTACCATGATCTCAAACTTGGTCTTCACAAGGTTGCCAAGTATTACTACTATCCAGGATGGCATGAACCTGGAACAACTCTTGAGGCCATTGTCAATATTGGTGCGTATGAGAAGCTCTCTCCTGAATTCAAAGTGATCCTGGATACAGCGATCGAGAAGACCAACAGCTGGATGCTCTGTGAATTTGAGGCAAAAAATAACGATGCCCTGAATGAGCTTATAACAAAGCACAAGGTTGAGCTCAGAAAGTTCCCGGATGATGTATTAAAAGAGCTCAAGACCTATGCTGATCAGGTGCTCGAAGAGCTGGCAGCATCTGATCCGATGAGCAAAAAGGTCTATGAATCCTTTAAAAACTTCAGGTCAAAGATCTACGAGTGGAACAAGATCACAGAAGAGCCATATCAGCAGTTTAAATATATCTGAGGCATGATATCTTGAAATCTATTTGATTGCGAAAAAAGCACTTTGTTCAAGCAATTACTTATTTTGCCGGCTTACATAGTGCTTCTGCCAGTCAAATTATCCAAGACACTGTATATTAACCTACAGGGGCATACCTTAAATATATCTGTCATTATTTTTTGCAATTTGCAAGGAAGATAACAATGTAGGGATAGCCCCTTGATTATCATAACCCAAAGAGCATTAGAGTGTAAATGTCAATGGCCAAAACAAATGACCCAGTAGCGGTCAACAAAATTGACCCGGTCAGCATAAAAAAATATCAGGAATTGTCGGCATCCTTCATTTGCCAGTTGACACTTTCTTGGGCAGTATCCCCATTTAAGGGGATTACTTCAAGAAAAGTGTCAACTACTTTTGACCAGATATGAAGGATGCTCTCTTTTGTCTCTTTTATTTCGTAATATTCAAAACCTGCATTAATGAGTATATCCTCTAAAACAAATTCAACATCCCCTTTTTCTTTATTTTATCAAGCATCTACCGTTGAATGCGGGCATTAACCGGAACTCTTTTCGGATGTGGCGGCAACTTCGGCTTTGCTTTCCCCCTGTATCCTCCACGTTTATTCTGCATGGAATCACCTCTTCACACTCTTGAATCGCCCTGACAGGCTTGATATTAAAGACTCCTGAACCTGAGCGTCTGACAGCTGATCAGGGCTTTTGTGATAGTACAAGGCAAGTCCTGTTACAGCTCCAATATATGCCTGATGCGTCTTTGGGGATAGTCTTTTAAGCGTAAGATGTTTTTGAAATCGTTCTTTTAATGGTGTCATGCATAACCTCCTGATATTTACCGTGAAAATGACTATCATTTTTATATTTGGGGGGTGATTGATACATGTCAATCATGCCCGTTTACCGTGAAAACACATTACGGTTTTCATGCTTGGGGGTGGCCGGCTTCCCATCCGACCATGTTCGTTTACCGTGAAAATGACTATCATTTTTATATTTGGGGGTGATTGATACATGTCAATCATGCCCATTTACCGTG
>JADFYT010000104.1 GCA_015232935.1 Desulfamplus sp. | reverse complement strand
ATAACCCTGTAATCACCTACTCTGTGTCTCCAATAGCCTCTATAACCTTTTCGTAATGCTTTTCCAAAATCCATAGGGTTTGGTGATATAGATTCCATGTAGTCAACTATACTTTTTGCAACAGACTTATCCAGCTTGAAAAGTTGTTTTAAAGCTGCCGGAGTATATTCTATGTTATAATTCAAGCTCTTTTTGCACTTCTTTGGTTGACAACGCTTTTTCACCACTCAGAATAAACTCCTTATAGGCTTTTTCGCCAAAATACAAATCCTCAAGGTCTTCAAGATACCTCCTGATTGCTTCAATGGCATAAAATGATTTTGTTCTGTTTGTTTGTGCAGCAAGAAAATTTAGTCTTGTTGCCAAATCCTCTGGTAATCTTATTGATAACATATTTACCTCCTTAAATTTTCCAATGCTATGCAAAAAATGCAAAACAAATATTTGAACTTTACAAGGGTTTCCATCAGGCATTACAGTTTAAAACTCAAAACGGTTTCGGCATCTTTCATATCACCCCAAAAGTAGAGTACACTTTTACACTTTTTTTAAAGGAAATCCCGAAAAATGGGGATGCGACTACAGAAAGTGTAAACTGGCAAACTAAAGATGCCTGTTTTTCCATGAAAATGCATTTTGATTTTCATTATTCGGGATGGCCACTCAACGGTCATGAGCGTTTTAATCGATCTGTTTAACAGGAGCGGTACAATATGTCCCCATATTTTGACATACGAACCTTGTCTTTCGCAACCGGCATTATAGCCGTAACCCTTGGAATATGCATGCTGTTTGTCGTTACAAGCCAGAAAGGTTACCCCGGATTTACCAAATGGACAGTCGGTTCTGCGTTAAACGGTGTGGGCATGCTGATGCTCGGCCTTAGAGGTTTTCTGCCAGACTTTTTGACTGTTGTTGTTGCCAATTTTTTTATTATTGTTTTTTTTATACTTGTTGCCAGAGGGTTGATTGAATTTGCCGGCTTCAAACAGACAATCTGGGTATGTATCACTCCTGTCATTATTTTGATGACAACCTTTCTGTACTTTACCTACCATTCACCGGATGTAAGTGCCCGTGTCGTAATAATATCTCTTCTTATCGCCAGTTTGTGCTGGCGTTCCGCATATATTGTACACAGACATGTGCCCCTGATAATCGCTGGTTCCAACTGGCTATTGACAGGCATTTTTAGCTTCGCAGGTGCCTGGTTTTTTGTGCGTGCCATTTTTACAGTGCTTTTTGAGAATAATATACAGAGCTTCATGTCAGCCGGCATTTTACATGGTTTGACGTTTGTTGTTGTCTTTGTGAGCAACATATTTGTCGTTATCGGGTTGATAATAATCAACTCAAGGCGGCTGGAGCAGGATCTTACCAATGCCAAAAAAGAGATAAAATCGCTTGCCGGACTGATTCCTATATGCAGCAATTGCAAAAAAGTCAGGGATGACAAGGGGTATTGGCAGCAGGTTGAGGTTTATATCCGTGACCATTCTGACGCGGATTTTACACATGGCATCTGCTCTGACTGCATAAAAAAATTATATCCTGATTTTGTCTGATATATAGTTTTTCAGCCGGATCAGCCGGAGATTTTTATGAAAAAAAGCTTTTTATTGATTTGTATTGCTCTATTTTCAAGCCTTTTTCAAGCTGCTCAACCATACGCTGCTGAAAAGGTGATCCTTCAGCTTCGGTGGGACAACCAGTTTCAGTTTGCGGGTTATTACGCCGCCATGTGGATGGGCTATTACCAAAAAGAGGGCATAGAGGTACAGATAAGATCTGCTGTCAGGCCGGACATGAAGATTTTAAGTTCAATCAAAGAGGTTGTTGACGGCCGGGCTGATTTTGGAATTGGTGCCGCCGATATTCTTCTGGCAATTGACAAAGGTGCTGACCTGTCTGTTCTGGCTCCTGTTTTTCAGCAGAGTGCCGCAAGATTTTATTATAAAAAAGATACCCTGATCAGTTCATTGACAGATTTGACAAAACTGAGGGTGGCAAGAAGCGTCAATGATCTTATTGATATAGAATTTCAGGCACTTCTAAGAGCTGAAGGAATTGATCCTGAACTTGTCCCCTCGGTTGAGCATGTTCCGGAGATTGATCCTTTTGTGAAGGGCATTGTTGATGTGATTCCTGGTTACAGCATTACGATTCCATATGAAATAAAAAAGTACGGAATCGAGATCAATAACATTCGGCCATCAAATTACGGAGTTGATTTTTACGGAGATACCCTTTTTGCAAAAAGGGAGCTGACTGAAGAGAGAACTGAAATGGTAGAGAATTTTATCAGGGCATCTATCAAGGGGTGGGACTACGCGTTTCATAATTCTGACGAGATAGTACAAAGAATATGTCGTGATCTTGGCCGTTCTGTTCCTGTGGATGATCTTCACAGCTTTAACAGGTTTCAGGCAGAAGGAGTCAAAAAACTTACCCTGCACCCGATTGTAGAGCTTGGCAGCATAAACCCTGACAGATGGGCACGTATGCACAAATTTTTAAAAAATGCCGGAATCCTGAAAAATGAGCTTGATCTGCAAAGAATTATTTTTGATCCCTTTAAGATAGAGAAAAAACGACAAGACAGATTTAAAAAGATATTTGCTGTTTTTTCCATATTGTTTCTTGTTGCGGCATTGCTGTCGTTTGTCTGGATACTGACTCTTAAGAAAAAAATAGAGGAGGGCACAAAGAAATTGAGATATTCAAACAACATCCTGGAAACCGAAATTGAAGAGAGGAAACGTGCAAAAGCAGAGGTGGACGAGGCAAATATGAAATATCAACTGGCAATGGAGGCAACCAGTGATGTTTTGTGGGACTGGAATATTGATTCAGGTGAAGTCTATTTCAGCCCTGCATGGAGATCAATGCTTGATGAACCTGAAGAGCTACCTCAATATCACTCGTGGGAAGAAAGAATACACCCTGACCAGAAAAAGAGCGTTCTTGACTCCCTGCTTGACCATGTCAAGGGAAAAACAGGTCAATGGGTTAAAGAGCATCAGATCAGAACAGCAAGCAAAGAGTGGAAATGGGTATTGGCCAGAGGACGCGTTGTAAAAAGAGATGCTGATGGCAGGGCTTTACGCATGATTGGCACTATTGCCGATATTTCTCTTCTCAAAAAGATGGAAGCAGATCTTCTTCGTGCTCAGAAGATGGAATCCATCGGTACTCTGGCGGGTGGCATAGCACATGATTTTAACAATATACTTGCATCCATACTTGGCTTTGCCGAAATAGGGATGGATGAAGCTGAAAAAGGATCATCCATAGAGGAGTCCTTCAAGGAGATCTATACAGCCGGAAAACGGGCAAAAGAGCTTATAAGGCAGATTTTGAGCTTCGCACGTCAATCTGCAGAGGAGTTTAATCTTCTGCAGGTAAACCATATCGCAAAAGAGGTGCTCAAACTTATCCGGTCATCCATTCCCACCACAATAGCGATCAGGCACAATATTGAGAGCAAATCGGCCATAATGGCCAATCCTGTCCATATTCATCAGATATTTATGAATCTTTGCACCAATGCAGCCCATGCCATGGAACAAACTGGCGGCATTCTCTCTGTTGAACTCAAGGATATTACTGTTGATGATGACAATATGGAAACAATAGGCATTTTCATAAATCATGGAAAGTATATCAGGATTATTGTGTCAGACACAGGCAGTGGAATTGCACATGATATCAAGGAGAAGATTTTCAATCCATATTTTACAACCAAAGAGGATGGCAAAGGAACAGGCCTTGGCCTGTCAATGGTTCACAGCATTGTGGAAAACATAGGTGGAAAGATAGTTGTTGAAAGCGAAGCTGGACAAGGCTCGACATTCTTGATCTATCTTCCTGTTGCTCAAAACCATGCGGAGTCGTCAAAAGACGAGCCTGAAATACTTCCAAAGGGAAGTGAGCATATCTTTCTTGTTGATGATGAAGCTCCAATACGAAATATGTGCGGTCGTATTCTTGAACGATTGGGATATAATGTTTCAACATCCACCGGCAGCGTGGAAGCTCTTGCTATTTTCAAAGACAAGGCATCTGAATTTGATCTGGTCATATCAGACATGACCATGCCGGATATGACCGGTGACAAACTTGCAATAGAGATGATGAAAATCAGGCCGGATATTCCGGTGATTATCTGTACCGGATACACTAATATTATCTCGGAAGAGCGTGCCGCCAGCATTGGAGTAAAGGCTTTTGCCTACAAGCCTGTCGTAAAGGCCGAGCTTGCAAAGATGGTAAGAGATATTCTGGATGACTCAAAAAAGGTTGTTTGACAATGACAAAAAAAACCGCCCTTGAAAAAAGGATAAAAAGAAGAATAACAGCAAGAACCCACCGTTTTTTTGCGGTCTGTTCTCCAGGGCTTAAACGGTTATGCTACACAGAGATAGTTGCCTTGGCTCAGAAAATCAATCCTGACAGCTCAAGCCTTTTACAGGACAAGAAAATCAATCCTGACAACTCAAGCCTTTTACAGGACAATGAGTCAATGATACCATCTGTTTTGGAGGGCAATGAGTCAATAATACCATCTGTTTCGCAGGGCAATGAGTCAATAATACCATCTGTTTCGCAGGGCAATGAGTCAATTACAGTAACCTCTGTTAGCAATACCTCAGTTAGTAGTCATGGACTCTCTCCTCTTGCGTTCGAGGATATAGCAATAATACCCGGAGGAGTTGAATTCACAGGCTCTGTACGTGATTGCTATGCTGCAAATCTATACCTTGGAAGCCCCTCAAGGATTTTGATGCGGATTGCAAAATTCAGAGCTGAAAATTTCAGAACCCTTGAAAAAAAACTTGGTGAGATCGAGTGGGAACTTTATCTCCGGCCCGGGATTTCTGTTAAATATGAAGTTTCAACCGCCAGCTCAAGGCTTTACCACTCTGATGCTGTTGCTCAGAGGGCACAGCAGGTTATTGAGGCATACTTGCAGAATCAGTGTGGTAACTGTCTTGATGCCAGGAAACATGCAGGTGGCATGCAAAACATCATGATACGAGGCGAGGATGACCTGTTTGAGATATCCATAGACAGCAGCGGAGAGCTTCTTCACAAGAGAGGATTAAAAGAGAATGTCGGAGCAGCTCCTCTTCGCGAGACTATTGCTTTTGGCATTCTGTCTGCAATGGGGTACTCAGGAGATCTTCCCTTGATTGACGGCATGTGCGGATCAGGTTCATTTGCTCTTGAGGCCGCCATGATCGCATGCAATATTCCACCGGGTTTTTTCAGGAAATTCGCCTTTGAACAGTGGCCATGTTTCACTATCGGGACGTGGAACCACATGAAAAAAAATGCCAGGAAGAATATTGTTGATCAGACAAGTATTACGTCCAGGTCTCCTGTCTTTGCTGTTGACACAGACGGAACACTTCTGTCTTTTTTGCAAAAGACCATAGATAATTATCCTCTCTTGTCATCCATAAAAACAATAAAAAGCGATTTTTTTGATCTTGTTCCCAAAGAGATGATAATCACGGGTCAGGGTGTGTCGGCCAATAGTGCCAGAGGCATGGGAAAGGCCGGAATGAACAATTCTGATGGCAGAAGAAAGGCAGGATTGAACAAGGGGTTTGTGGTTCTAAATCCTCCTTATGGAAAGCGTATTGGCAATAACAGCAATATTGATCAGATATACGCGGATATCGGCAATAAACTTGAAGCTGATTTCAGAGGATGGTGTGCCGCTGTTATTGTTCCTGACAAGAGACTTCTGGGTCACCTGCCAGGAAACAAGTCATTAGTTGCACTATTTCACGGCGGGCTTGAAATTCATGCGGCTATAATACAGCTTTAGTTTCCCTGGCATATGAGTCTCTGTCTGAATCAGGATGGTCATGATTTACAGGATGAATCAAGGATTTATCCTGCCAACCCTTTGATCTTGAATATCCTGATTCTGACAGTGCTGACAAGGCTCTCTACCGATAGGTGCCGTATTATATGAGGTTATCCAGCAAATGAGGCATCATCCATCTCTATTGCAACGCCGCTTGTGGTTTTGATTGCGATAAGATTACCCATTGTGACGGGAAGGAAAGACTCAACAAAAAACTGAAGAGATTTTATTTGACCATCATAAAAGGGCACATCTTTCTTTTTGGCTGATGCGAGTTTCTGAGCGGCGATGGTGGCTCTCCACAGAAGCATCCAGACAAGAACCACATCTCCTGTGGCATCCTGGAACGGATGGGCATTTGCAAAGGCATTGAGCACCTTTGGAGACATCGCTGTCTGGCCCATGTGAAGGGCAACCTCTCCCAGCTTGTTAAATGCCTTTTCGATTTTTTCCGCATACGGGACAAGCATTTCAATCTCTTTGGCAGCCGCAAGTGTTTTTTGCATCTCGCCAAACAGATCCATGACCGGTTTTCCCTTGTTCATTCCAAGTTTTCTGCCCAGAAGGTCCATAGCCTGAATACCGTTGGTACCTTCATAGATCATGGTGATACGGCAGTCTCTCAGAAGTTGTGCCATTGGATACTCTTCAATAAAACCGTACCCGCCATATACCTGCATTCCCTGGCTGCAAACATCAAAAGATCTGTCTGTTACATAACCCTTGGCAATAGGGGTAAGAACCTCAACAAGACCCTGATATTTTGCCCTCTCTTCCTCGGTTGCACCAACAACGGCCATGTCAGCACAGTAGTTGACGTAATAAAGGATGCTTCTCATGCCCTCAACAAAAACCTTCATCTTCATAAGCTGTCTTCTTACATCAGGATGATTGATGATGGTAACCGGCTTGGCATTGGGGTTCATCATGTCAAGCAGGTTTTTGCCTTGAACCCTCTGTTTGGCATAGTTGACCGCATACATGTAAGATGATGTTGCACATCCAAAGCCCTGGAAGCCAACAAGCAGGCGGGCTTCATTCATCATTACAAACATCGCCTTCATGCCTTTGTTCTCTTCTCCAAGCAGAGTCCCTATGCAGTTGCCGCTGCCTCCAAGGGATAATGAACAGGTGCTGTTGCCGTGAATACCCATTTTGTGCTCAATTCCGGTACAGACCACATCATTGAACTCACCCAGAGAGCCGTCAGGATTTACCCTGTATTTTGGTACAAGAAAAAGGCTGATCCCCCTTGTTCCTTCAGGAGCACCTTCGATACGGGCAAGAACCGGATGGATTATGTTTTCGGTAAGATCATGCTCGCCGCCTGATATGAAGATTTTTGCCCCTGTAATTGAATATGTCCCGTCCGGATTTTTTTTGGCACTGGTGGTCAAGGCACCAACATCAGAGCCTGCGTCAGGTTCTGTCAGAAGCATTGTGCCAGCCCATTTGCCGGAGTACATGTTTCTAAGGTAAATATTTTTCTGCTCGTCTGTTCCAAACTCCTCAACAAGTTTTCCTGCTCCATGGGTAAGCCCTGGATACATCATGAAAGGATAGTTTGCACCATTGAAGTATTCGGCAGCAGCAGACG
>JADFYT010000103.1 GCA_015232935.1 Desulfamplus sp. | reverse complement strand
TTTTACAATGCCGTGTACCACAGAAAGGCCAAGTCCGGTTCCATCGCCACCGCTTTTTGTTGTGAAATAGGGGTCAAATACCTTTTCTATTGTCTCGGGTGCCATTCCCCTTCCATTATCTTCAACAGATAGTGCCACATATTCTCCATAGGGAATAGAAAGCTCCTGGGAGAGAAGTGCGTTTGACGTATCAAATACTACATTGTTGATACCAATTGTTATGATGCCCTGTTTGTCCTTCATGGCATGCATGGCATTGGTCGCAAGGTTCATTATTATCTGGTGGATATCTGTTGGCGAGGCAAGAATGTATCCCGAGTCCTTCTGGATTCGAGTGACAATTTCAATTGATGAGGGTATGGACGCTTTAAGCAGCTTTATTTTTTCCTTGATCATTGTAGAGACAAGTACAGGGGTCTTGAGCCTGGTATCAGTTTCCTGCTGTCTGCTGAACTCAAGGATTTGCAGCGTAAGATTTTTGGCACGGTTGCATCCGTTTATGATCTGCTGGGTGTAACGCACACTCTTCTCATTTCCTGCGGCGTCCATTTGCAAAAGCTGGGCATAGCCAAGTATGGAGCCAAGAATATTGTTGAAATCATGAGCGATACCGCCGGCAAGTGTGCCAAGAGCTTCGAGTCTCTGTGACTCCTTCAGTTTAAAAATCAGCTTCTCTTTTTCAATTTCAGCATGTTTTATTCCGGTAATATCCTTATCTACCCCCCGATAACCTGTTATTTTTCCATTCTCACTCTTTACCGGCTTTCCGCTTGTCAGCAGATGAACCTCATTGCCATTCTTAGTAATTTTTGTTGTTTTGATGTTGGTGTAGTTTTTTCCAGACAAGACACGCTCATTAATGATATCAAGGGCATTTGTTTTTGTATCAGGAGACATGAGATAAGAAAAATGGTGCTGGATAAACTCACCAGAAGTGTATCCGGTCAGTTCACAAACATTTTCAGAGACATATGTATATCTACCCTCAGCATCTGTCTCCCATATCCAGTCTCCGGTACTAAGTGCGATATCCCTGAAGCGCTCCCTGCTCTCCCTGAGAGAGATCTCCATCTCTTGCCGATCCCGCAACTCTTTTTGAAGCCTTGTTTTTAACTCAAATTCACGCAGGGACAGCGTAACAACAGCATTCAGCTTTTGAGATGTAAGTTCTGTCTTGAGTCTGTAGTCATTTATATCGTAATCCTCAATGACCTTATGTTCCGGTGCCTGTCCAGGCTGACCGGTTCTTATGACAATCTGGGTGATACTGTTGGCAAGAGTTTTTCTGATGTAATGTACAAGGTTAAGACCCGCGTCTTCGGTCTCCATGGTTACATCAAGCAAAATCAACGCGGTATCAGGATTTTCCTTGATGCTTTGTGCGGCCTCTTTTGACGAGAAGCTGTGAAGAAAAACAATATTCCTGCCCTGGAAAGAGTAATCCTCAAGTGATTTTTTTGTGATGTAGTGAACATCTTTTTCGTCATCAACAATCAGTATTTTCCAGGGAGAGCCAGACTCTTTTTTTTGTATTGAATCGCAAGAGTCCTGCAAATCATTTGAGAATACAGAGTTATCGGAAAAAGATGTTTTCTTGTCATCTTCTGGCGGGACTCCCGTATTTAAGCCGGTTGACGTTTCATCAACAAAAACAATTGAGTCTGATTCTGATTCAGAATTATTGGACATCTTTTATATCCTTCGTTCAGGAGGGGTAATGGACTTAAAAATGAGGTATCATAATTTATAAAAACATTATTAGATAACAGATGTTTTTGTCAAATATTTTCTCATAAATTATGGTATAAGAAAAAAATGAAATGCGTTTACAGTTAAAGGATTTTAGTAAAAACAAAGTGTTTTATCTATCGTTTTGTTAACAACATGTATAATAAGGAATTTGTAAAAAATGGAATCCTCTTTAAAAGCAATATCTGTGCTTGATGGCAGATATGAAAAGATGACAGCAGAACTCAAGGATATTTTTTCAGAATATGGCTTGATTCGCAATCGGGTCTATGTGGAACTTGAGTGGTTGAAATTTATAATTCAGGATTTGAAACTTGCCACAATTGAATCAGGATCAGACACGATACTTCAAAATAGCAGCAAGGCAGATATGGCTCTACATGAAGTTGAGGAAAAAGATATAAAAGCAAGCAAAGTTGATGATAAAGGCATTCAATCTGTTGTTGACAGACTTCAATCTGTTCTGGAAAACTTCAGTGAGTCAGATGCCCGGAAGATAAAAGATATAGAAAAAACCACCAACCACGATGTCAAGGCAGTAGAGTATTTTATCAAAGAAAAACTTGTGGAACTCGGGCTTGCTGACATCATGGAGTGGGTACATTTTGCCTGCACATCAGATGATATAAATAACATATCCTATGCTCTGATGGTTCGCCAGGGCAGAGATATGGCGGCTGCGTACCTGTCCGAGTTGCTTGGAAAAATTGAAGAGAAAGCTCTTGAATACAAAGCTGTTCCCATGATGGGAAGAACCCACGGACAACCTGCGACACCGACAACCGTAGGCAAGGAGTTTGTCAACTTCGCGTGGCGTCTCGACTATGAGCTGTCTATTTTTAAAAGTGCTCCGATACAGGCAAAAATAAATGGTGCCACCGGCAACTACAATGCCCATCTTTTTGTCTTTCCCGAAATTGACTGGATTGCAGCAGGCCAGCGTTTTTTATCCCGGAATCTTGGGCTTGAACCTTTGTTGTTTACAACCCAGATCAACCCCGGTGCATATCTTTCGTTTATACTCCATTCAATGGTAAGATCTGCCGCTGTCACAATAGATTTTGACCGCGACATGTGGGGATATATATCTCTTGGATATTTCAGGCAGCGTCTGAAAAAAGGAGAGACAGGCTCTTCCACCATGCCTCACAAGGTCAACCCCATTGATTTTGAAAACAGCGAAGGGAACATGGGGCTTGCCATATCCATGATGGAACACCTTGCCGTAAAATTGCAAAAATCCCGCTTTCAACGGGATTTAAGCGACAGTACGGTACTAAGAAGCCTTGGATCCGTTTTTGGCTATTACATGATTGGTATCAAGAATGCCATGAAAGGGCTTGGAAAAATTGCTGTTGACACAGATGCTATCTCCAGGGATCTTGATGCAAATCAGGAGCTTCTGGCAGAGCCTTTCCAGACTGCCATGAGAGTTTATGGGGAAAAGAATCCATACGAAAGACTCAAGGATTTGACCCGTGGGCAGAGGACAGGAAAAAAAGATCTTGAGGCTTTTGTGGACACCCTTGAACAAGTGCCTGAAATTTTCAGGGAGAAGATGAGGAATCTTGCTCCGGCTGACTACACAGGGGTTGCCAAGGAACTTGTAGATAAATACTTTGCGGTAAAGCAGCATATCATATGAGCACGACATTTTTATGTTGAATGGTTACAGGGGAGTAGCGTCGTTGCTACGACCCTGTATTACGAACGGAATCGCTTTTTCATCATGGCATTTACGCCGGTTCAGTGATGGCAATGACAGTGTGAGTGGCTTTTTTCGTCTCCAGGATGAAACGCCTTAATTATAAAGGGTCGAAGCACAAGAATCAAAAGCACAACACTTGCGATAACAGAAACAATTCCATGAGATTCAGTTATATCTGAATTCACCCAGCCGGCTATATCAAGTCCAAGCTGACCGTAAATCCAGTTTGTCAACATACCCATAAGCAGTGAACATCCCATTATTGAGGCAAGATAGATCGCTGTAGCTTTTTTGCCAAGAAGCCTTGATGCGACCGTAATGGTGGCCACATTGGTTGCAGGTCCTGCCAGCAGAAAAACCAGGGCGGCACCAGGAGATAACCCCTTGAGTGCGAGTGCTGCCGCAATGGGAGTTGATGCGGTTGCACAGACATATAGCGGAGTTGCAAGAGCAATCATTATAACCATTGAGAAGATGCCGTCTCCAAGATAAGACTCGATGAATCCAGGAGTCACAAAAACGGTTATAACACCGGCAAGCATGATTCCAGCTAAAAGCCAGGGGCCTATATCTCCAAGAAGCTCTCCAAAGGCAAAGTCCATGCCTTTTTTAAACTTCCCCTTTAACCCGTTTTTCTCCATTTTCAGACAATCGTCTTTAGGCTTGTCAACTTCATCCGGCCAATCATCCTGAGCTTTATTAAATTCAGCAGCTCTACCTCTATCATTTTCAATTCCGTCAGTTCCACTGTCTGAAGATGTCGAGCATGAACCAGAGCAGGAACAAGATGGCTGTCTGTTCTGTTTTGATAATTTTGGTTCCACTGTTTTTTTGTCTGTCGCTCCTTTTTCCTCCTCTGTTTTTATTTCCGTCAGTGGCTTTTTGTTCGTCAGTGGCAGTTTGTCAAAGATATTGACGACAATTCCTGTCAATGAGGCTGTAAGAAATGCCGAGAGCGGACGAATAACAGTCATTACAGGGTCAAGCAGTGCATATGTTACGGCAATAGAATCAACACCGGTTTCAGGGGTGGATATCATAAAGGATGAGACAGCTCCCTTGCTTGCACCCTGTTCCTTAAGACCGGCTGCAGCCGGAATAACTCCGCAGCTACAAAGAGGAATGGGGATACCAAAAAGAGATGCTTTAAAAACGCTGGAAGTTTTTCCTTTCCCAAGATGTCGCTGGATAAAATCATCCGGTATGAAAGCCTTGAGCATTCCCGCGATAAAAAAACCAAACAGCACAAACACAGATGATTCAAGAAGCACATCCCATGATGCATATATAATGTTAATCATAGTTTCAAACATAATGTTTCCTCGCTTTTATAGTATTGTTGCAATTAAAAATCATGGTCAGATTCTGGCCCACCTCAAATCAAGAATTCATGGTGAATTTTCCTTAATATGTTCAAGTCCGTCATCAAGCAGTTTATATACATGCTCATCATCAAGGGTGTAATAGACATTTTTCCCCTCTTTTCTGTACCTTACAATTTTCGATGTCCTCAATACACGCAACTGGTGAGATATGGCAGATTGATTCATTTCAAGAATTTCAACCAGGTCGCACACGCACAGCTCCCGTTGATAAAGAGCACTTAGTATCCTGATGCGGGTATGTTCCCCAAAAACTTTAAAAAAATTGGCAAGTTCAAGGAGAAGCTGATCTGATGGAAGGTGCTCTTTTATCTGATCTATATAATCGTTTGTTGCACATTTAGAGATACAGGCGTCATGGCTTGGCTGTTTTTTCATTGATAACTCCAATTTTTTTGGTTAAAGAATGAACATATGAATATACATTCATATATATACACTCTTGTTAAACAAGGCAAGTCTTTTTTGGGATGATTTTGAAATAAACAGAAGACCAGACCAAAGAATAAAGAAGATCAGATAAAAAATATGGATGGATAAAAAGGAAACCAGGGGGATTAAAAGGTTTGGTGCCAAACGGGGTTGCTTTATGTGAAAGTCTTTTTAGATATCTGTAATTGCAGAGACTCTCATTCCTATTTGTGCCCGTCAAGGCATGAGCGTTTATCTGAATCAGAATTTTCAGGATAACAGGATAAGGATAACAGGCTTCCTGCAAAACTGGATTTTACTCCTTGATTGTACTGGATAAAAAGTAAGTCCGGCAGAAGGTCTAATGTTCTTTTATATCCTGAAGTTCCTTTCATCCTGGCTATCCTGATTCAGACAGTGGCAAAAGAGTCAAAATGTGGCTGGATATGGAACCAGCTTTAAGAATACAGCCAGCAAATTAAAAATTTGTAAAATCATCGTCATCATCATCAAACGGAATAACCTGGTCAGGTCTCACCTCCCCCTTTCTGGGATGTGCCAACTGCCTGGATTTTCCAGCATTTCTGTAAGATGATGCTATACCAAGAGATTTAGGTTTTGATTTGGGGGTTGCCTTATAGGAAGATACGCTTCTGTTCTGTCGCCCTGCCCTCAAAGCCATATTTCCATCCACAAGTCCAACCAGATCATTAACAAAATCATTCATGGTCTCGGCCTGGGCATTCATCTCTTCTGATGCACTGGCTGACTCTTCAGCATTCGCGGCATTCTGCTGAATCACCTTGTCCATTTCGGAGACAGCTATATTGACCTGCTCAATTCCTGTGGACTGCTCTCTTGATGCAGCAGATATTTCTCCCACAAGTTCTCCTACCTTCCTGGAGCTTGTCGCAACCTGACTGAACTCCTCGCTGGTTTTTTTCACAAGTGAAGAACCGTCTCTTACTTTGGTTACAGTACCTTCAATGAGATTTGCTGTATTTTTTGCGGCCTCGGCAGAACGCATGGCAAGATTCCTCACCTCTTCGGCAACCACGGCAAATCCAGCCCCAGCCTCCCCTGCCCTTGCGGCTTCAACAGCGGCATTTAAAGCAAGAAGATTGGTCTGAAAAGCGATCTCGTCAATAGTCTTGATGATTTTTGATGTCTCGTCACTTGCTCTTGAGATCTCCTCCATTGAAGCAATTAATTGATTCATGGATTGATTTGCCTTTGTGACTACTTTGTTGGCCTCTTTCATCAGCATATCTGCCTGAGAGGCATTATCAGAGTTCTGCCTGGTCATTGATGACATCTCTTCGAGTGAAGAGGATGTCTCTTCAATAGAGGCAGCCTGCTGGGATGATCCTTCAGCCAGAGACTGACTTGCTGATGAAACCTGACCTGAGGCAGAAGCAATCTGCTGGCTGCCAAGAGCAAGCCCGTCAATCACCTTTTTGATCGGTCGGGTAATGCCTGTCGTGATATAAAAGGCAAGAAAAATACCCATAGCAAGGGCAATCACAAGCCCTGTGATCATTATTGTTGATGAGCGATCAAGAGAATCCATCGTGCTTTCGGCAATATAGATGGTGTTATCCATGCCTGCATTGGCAAGCTCGTTACAGGCTTTTACAAGATCATTGCCAATAACTGTCCTCCTGCTTCCCAACTCATCAAGTTTTGTCCAGTCTGAAAGAAAATCAAGCATTGCCTGCTGGTAGTTTTTTGCAGCCTTTTCAACACCATCAATAGCATCCAGATTTACCTGTTTTCTTGTAATTTCCTTGAGATCCTTAAGTTTTTCATAAACCTGAATTAAATCTTTTTCCCCTTCAAGGATCAATTGCGGATTACGTTTAGCCATGGACTGGAGAACTTTGATACGGGTACTGTTGCCAAGATCAACAACATCATTGACAAGCGTGATCTTGTGATGGCGTTCTGTCATATCCCTGGTCAGTTTTTCCTGCTGTCCCGCCAAAAACTCCTTGCAATTGCTGACGTAGGCTTTTGCACTTTTGTCCATATCCGCTCTTGCGTCAAAGAGGATTGATCTATCGGCTACATCTCCTTTTTCAGCCTCGACAAGAAATCTCCTCATGGCATCCTGATATTCTGATGTTGCATTGATTGTATTATCCATTCGCTGTATGTCATCTTCACTTCTGACCATTTTTCTTAAAGAGGCGATAAGGGATTCGACAACCTCCAGCCTGTCAATAGCCTG
>JADFYT010000102.1 GCA_015232935.1 Desulfamplus sp. | reverse complement strand
CCGGACAATTATCAAACTTTAAAAGAGCCTATGCTACAATCGTTGTATGCAAAAACTTAACCGGAAATTACTGAATTAATCTGTATTTGCGTGATTGTGTTCAAACAAAACGAAAACCATCATTAGATTGGACACCATAAATAATTTGCAGAACCTGGCGATAGATTCCCTGATAAACCGATGTCGTCTGCAGCCATGTATGATGGGATTTTACCCATTTATTTCCTCTATCCTCAAAACCAGCTTTTAAATCAGAATCTGCCAAAAGTTGTTTCAAGGCATCTTCAAGTGCATCCACATTCCCTGCTTGAAACAGAAGCCCTGTCTTCCCATCCTGAATCAGCTCTTTATGACCACCTACGTCACTTGCCACCAAAGCTTTTCCCATGGCCATGGCCTCAAGGGGTTTCAATGGAGTCACAAGTTCAGTAAGGCGCATGGAGTATCTTGGATAGGCAAGAATATCTATTAATGCATAAACCCCGGCAATACGTTCATGAGGTATCCTGCCAGGCATGATAACCTGTTTCTCAATACCGTACTCTCTTGCCAGTTGGGCAAGCTCCTCTTTCATCTCTCCCCCGCCAACCAGAAGCAGCACTGCATTGGTATGATCTTTTGCAATGTCAGCAAACGCATGAACGAGAAGATCAAGTCCTTCATACCGGTAAAAAGAACCCACAAACCCGATCACCCGCTTTCCTTCAAGCCCCCAGTTTTTATAATATTCAGGATCTTTTGAAACAGATTTGAGTTCATCTGGATTAATGCCGTTAAAAACTGGTGTAATCTTGTTTGCCGGTATGCCCCTGCTTATCAGATCTTTTTTCAAGCCATTGCAGAGAATACACACATGATCCACTTTTGTGCATACCAATGTCTCAAGTAATTTTGTCAGGTTATACTTCCATGAGTGTTCCTGATATGTGCCATGATCTACAGCAGCATCCTCCCAGAAGGCTCTTATTTCATACACAACAGGAATATTAAGCTTTCTTGCTGCCCGTATGGCAGGAATGGCATTCAAAACAGGAGAGTGGGCATGGATCACATCCGGCTTCACCTCCAAAGCTACTGCCATTATTTTCTGGTAGAGGCAATGCATAAGTGTGAGTTCCGAGATAAAAGGGAACGTGTATTTTACAGCACCTGTCCGGTAGTAGGTAAAACCGTCAATATCCTCATTAAGGGGGGTTTTCATTTTCAAGCTATCTTCATGCTTGGGAGAGGTCAGGATAACGGGTTCAAAGCCCATTTTCTTCTGGGCTTTGAAAAGATTCTGACTTCTGAAAGTATATCCGCTGTGTAGAGGCAGGCTGTGGTCAAGGATATGCAGAATTTTTTTTTTCATTTCAATAAACAAACCTCAAATCCGGTTATATTTCGCTCTTTTTTTGAAAATTCAACTCCGACAAGAGTGATGCTCTGATAATCTGCCTGATATTTTTCATGATATTTTTTGTGCTTCAACTGCTCCATTGCCCTGCCTTCAGGAAAATTCTCCACCACCTTGAACTCAAACAGATAGCAAAATCTCCCAAAAAAGAGAGCCATGTCAATGCGTCCATGATTTGTGGCATCTTCAGTTTTTACCTCAAAGCCACAGGCAACAAAATAGCAGTAAAAAATACTGGCATAATAGCCTTCATAGTTCTCAAGCTGATTTTTCCGGTACCAGTCATGGGGAATAGAGGAAAAGAAACTCTGGAACAGCAGCTTCAAATCGCTGGGTCGATTTTCAATGATCGCCTTGACCAGGGCATTCTCATTTTGACTTTTAGCTACCACATCAGCTACCAGATAATTGAGAATCCATCGGTTCAAGCTGCTTTTAACCTCCATGTTTGGATAATCTAAAATATAGCTACGTCTGCCCACAATCTCTTCTGTCATCTCACGGATGGTTAGATAACCTGTTTGAAAAAGAATGGTTTCAACCAGAATATGATCCACATCAAAGCTGTCAATAAGCTCCTCTCCAAGACATATTCGTTCCAATTTGGGGATTTCATACTGATTTGCCATCAAAAGCTCAATCAAAAAACGGGGAGTGCCGGTTTCAAACCAGAAAGGACGAAACTGTTTTTTGTGTAAAAACAAAAGAATGTCAAATGGATTATAGACCGATTCTCCCATCCATGAATACCCATTGTACCACTCTCTGATTTTTATGGAATCAGCACCCTGGATCGGCTCAATGAAAGTATGTTGAAATTCTGTTTCTGTGTAACCACATATTGAAGCATAAGTTTCATCTAACGTTATATCGTTGAGATTATTCAACCCACTGAAAAGAGAAACCTTGGAAAACTTGCTCACACCGGTGATGAAAACAAACTTTAAATATGCGTCAGCATCCTTAAGGATGGAGTAGAGATTTCTCAATTCATCTCTTAGAGTTATAGATAGTTCTCTCTCCGTAATACAGTCAAGTATCGGTTTGTCGTACTCATCCACAAGAACCACAACTTTTTTCCCTGACTTTCTGGAAATTTTTACTATTGCCTCCATAAAACGGTCATTTATGGACTCTTTTTCATAAGATAACGTAAAATCATTTTTGATATCAATTAAAACAGACTCCATTTTGGTACGCAGTTCATCAAGGTTTCTAAACACTCCACCGCCAAAACTGATATGGATTACCGGATAGCTGTCTGTCCACTCCCAGTGATCTTCAAGGTACAACCCTTTAAAATACTCTCTATTACCTGAAAACGCCTGATGTAAGGTGTCGAGAAAAAGGCTTTTGCCAAAACGGCGTGGACGTGAAAGAAAATAATATCCACCGGAATTAACGAGTTTTGCCACAAAAGCGGTCTTATCTACATAATAAAATTCGCCTGAATTTTCCCGTATTTTTTTAAAACTCTGTATTCCGATAGGAAATTTTTTCATTCAACCAAACCCGCAAGATTTTTATTCCAGTCATGATGCTTCAGCACATATCCTCTGCCATTCTCTCCAAGGATAGCCATTTTTCCTCTGTCATGTAAAAGATCGATTACAGCCTGTGCAAAGGCTCGAGGATTATCTTCGACAATCAGATCCCTTCCAGGTATTGCACCGATCCCCTGTACGGCGATAGATGTTGTTACGACAGGCTTGGCAGTTGACATGGCTTCCAGCACCTTGTTTTGCACCCCTCTTGCAATGCAAAGAGGAATGACACAGATATCTGCCGCTCTGTAATACTCTCTAATATCTTCAACAAACCCTGTGACCACCACTGATTTTTCCTGTGCAAGTTGTCTTATATCCCCGGCAGGGTTGCTTCCGACAATGTAAAAGGTGACATTTGGAAAAGCTTTTCTAATAAGAGGCAAAATCTCTCTGCAGAACCATTTTACGCCATCTTTGTTTGCATGATAATCCATGGCACCGGAAAACATGAGCATCTGGCTATTCAATTGTGGGGGCTGGTTTGCCTCCTGCCTACCATATAGATTACTCTCTTCAGGAGAGAAATAGTCATAATCTACGCCATTGGGAATAACTTCAAGTTTTTTTGCATCCGGAAAATATGAGATGAACAGATCTCTTTCTATTTCTGAAACAAAAACAGATCTGTCAAAAAAAAGGTTGATTTTTGTCTCATAATTCAAAAGCCGTTTACCCTCAACCCCATACACAAGATTCATGGGAAAAGGGGCTGTTCTGCTGTACTGAACCCATTTATCAGAATCCAGATCACAAAAATCCATTATCAATTCAGGGAACCTTGCCAATCTGTTCAGAGCGGTGCTCTTAAAAACATACTCAGCCATGGGAGAAGAAAAACAGATAATGGCATCATAGTTATTTTGAAACACCCACAAGTCAAACAGAGACTGGAACGCTTTTTTATAAAAATATGCCTCAGAAATTGTTCTGCCTGTAACAAGTCCAATTACACCCCTGATTTTACCGGCAATAGTATTCAGAGGAAATACTTTGACCTGACGGCACAACTGTTGAAGGCTCTCCTTGTATTTAATATCATCCGGGTTATCGGCAAGGCACAGCAGATCAACAGCATGTGATTCAGCAAGGTATTTTACTTCGTTATATGCCCGTATTTTATCTCCTTTGTTAGGAGGATAGGGAATTCTGTGAGCAAGATATAATATTTTTTTCCGGATAAAACGCACCTCAAATTGTCTGGGCCTTGATTTTTTTGATTAAAGGAGCACCTGGATTTTCAAGCAAGATTCCTTGCGATAAATGGCCCTATGATTTTGGTTGCCCAAAGAGGAAGTCTGCGCCACATCTCTATTTTTTTCTGATATTTCGGATTGGCAGGACTTAAATTGGGAAGTTGATCAATTTTGACAAGATTATATTGATATGCAAGGGGATTTGGTTTAAATCCCCAATGTTTTTTAAAGCTGAAAGAGCCTGTGCCCTCCTTGCTTCTGCCGTAATCAAAAATTCTGTAGCCCCTGTCAGCCCCATGCTTCATAAGTTCCCAGTACATAAAATCATTGATCCCCAAATGTCTCATGGTATTGTCTGAACCGGCATAATAGGGAACAACCTGATCCTTGAAAAAAAAGGTCATCACCGCGGCACAAGTCTGCTGCTCTTTTGTTCTGATGACAAGTATATTGGTTTTAAGATCATCTTTTTTCAAAAGTTTTTCAAGATAGGCACGGGAGAATACAGGAGTTCCAAGCCGATGAAAATTCAAAGAGAGCATCTCATAAAATTCGGAAAAAAGGTGATGCCCCATTTCTGAAGCAAGCTCGCTTTTTATACCTTTTCTAACCATGGCTCTTGATTTTCTTGGAATGGCTTTGAGATTTTCATCATGATCATGTGATATTTCACGCTGAAAATTATAGTACAATGATTTGGTCAAAAGGTTGGGTAGCTCTTTTTTGTTTCTCAACTCAAGGTAATCACAATTAAGTTTTTTTGAAATAACTACTGCCCTGTTCAGAAGCGGAGCCTCAACATCATCGTCATCGGCAAGTATTCCGCCAAGCTCTGCAAAGGGATTTGAGATCAAATAATGGCCAAAAAGCAGGCTTTTGATCTCAAAAAGGGGCAACAACCCTGTAATACGACTGGAATTCTCATCCTCACACACAAGGTAAAAACTCTTATGGTGAAAGGAGTCTTCAACGACCTCTTTCCATGCGGTAAGGTGGAATATTGTTGAGAACGGGTGTTTTAAAACATATCGATCCCACGCATTTTTATCTTTTGAAGTGTACTGTCTGATTATCATTTGGTTGTTTTTGGGGTTGTTTTTATAGTCGCCGCTCAATACTGTCCGCCACTCTCCTGGCTGTTCTTCCGTCCCATAGGTCAGGAATGCTTCCTTCAGGAAAATCTCCAGAAGCAATGGTTTGAATCATGGAGGGAATATCAGTCAATGTGCAAAGCCTGTTTGTTCCCTGGGTCACAGTAACTGGTCTCTCTGTATTTGGCCGCAGTGTCAGGCATGGAATTCCAAGGTAGGTAGTCTCTTCCTGAATACCACCGGAATCTGTAAGCAGCAGTTTTGAGTTCATAACAAGGTTCATAAAATCCTTATATCCAAGCGGCTCTGTCAAAAGCAGTTTCTCAGCTCTTTCGAGTATGGACGACAGACCATATTCCTTTATTTTTGCGGCGGTTCTGGGGTGAACAGGAAATATAACAGGCAGTGTACCACAGACTTTTGCAAGAAGTTTGCACAGAGCTGTCAGGCTGTCAGGATGATCCACATTGGCTGGACGATGAAGTGTTACAAGAGCATAGGATGCACGATCAAGCCCCAGGTCGGAGAATGTATTTAAAGATTCTATTTCAGTTCTCAGCATCTCCAGAGAATCAATCATGATATTACCCACCCGCTCAATCCTCTCTGGTGCAACACCCTCATTTTGAAGATTTTGATCCCCATCAGGCGATGGAGTCCAGAGAATATCGGCAATTGAGTCGGTCACTATTCGGTTGATCTCTTCTGGCATGGTCATATCAAAAGATCGGAGTCCGGCTTCAAGATGTGCGGTTTTGATACCGAGTTTAACAGCGGCCAGAGTCGCGGCAACAGTAGAATTGACATCACCAACAACCACCACAAGATCAGGAGAGTGTTCCATCAATACCTTTTCGTAGGCGATCATGACACTTCCTGTTTGGTGTGCATGAGTGCCGCTGCCTACACCCAGGTGGATATGAGGCTCTGGAAGATTGAAATCCTTAAAAAATATGTCCGACATATTCAGATCATAGTGCTGTCCTGTATGTACAATTACAGGATCAAGACCATCTCTTTTTTTCAATTCATGATACAGAGGAGCTATTTTCATGAAATTGGGTCTTGCTGCCGCGATTAAGTGTATCAACATAAGTCATGCCTCCTTGTTAAGGACATTTCCCTTCCAACACCATGATACTCAAACCCGTTTTCAACAACCTCATCTGGATCATACAGGTTTCTGCCATCAAAAATAACTTTTTGTTTCATGATCTTTGACAAGGTTTTAAAGTCAAGATGCCTAAATGCCTTCCATTCTGTCACAAGTACAAGAGCATCGCATTGATTCAGGGCATCGTACTGATTATCAAAAAGGGTTATTTTGTTATGATTGTGTCTTTTTTCGCTGAGTTGTGGTTGAGTATCATCTGATAAGACGCTATTTTCACTCTTTTCATTCTGTTTACTGAAAAAGTTTGCAGGAAACTCTTTTTGAGCCTGATTCATGGCAACTGGATCGTATGCGTGGATTGTTGCACCTCTATTTATAAGTTCGTTAATCAGCACAATTGAGGGTGCTTCGCGCATATCGTCAGTTCCAGGCTTGAAAGATAGCCCCAAAACAGCAAAGGTACAAGAGGAGAGATCATCACCAAAACGCTCTCTTATTTTGGCTGCCATAACCTGTTTTTGCATCATGTTTCTTTTTTCCACAGATACCAGAAGTTCAGGATCAAAGCCTATATCCATGCTGGTGCGGATAAGTGCCTTTACATCCTTTGGAAAACATGAGCCTCCATATCCGCAACCAGGGTATATAAACGAGTACCCGATACGACTGTCAGAGCCAATGCCCTTTCTTACATTCTCCACATCCACCCCAAGCCGCTCGCAGATATTTGCGATCTCGTTCATAAAGGATATTTTTGTGGCAAGCATCGCGTTTGCCGTGTATTTGGTCATCTCGGCATCCCTTACATTCATAAGAATCACTTTATCCCTGTTTCTTGAAAACGGAGCATAAAGCCTCTGCATGATTTTTACCGCCTTTTGACTCTCTGCACCAATCACGATTCTGTCCGGCTTGAGAAAATCCTCAACCGCGGCACCTTCTTTGAGAAACTCGGGATTGCTTACAACATCAAACTCAATATCCACTCCCCGTTTGTCAAGTTCCTCACGAACAGCTTTTTTGACGCGATCCGCAGTTCCTACCGGTACTGTGGATTTGTCCACAATCACAGCATAATCGCTGATATTGTGCCCTATATCACGGGCGACCTGCAGCACATACTGCAAGTCAGCAGAGCCATCTTCACCTGGCGGAGTTCCAACAGCTATAAAGAATACATTGCAATCCTTGCAGGCATCTTTAATGCTTGTTGCAAATTTCAGAAGCCCTTCCTGGCAGTTCTGTATCA
>JADFYT010000101.1 GCA_015232935.1 Desulfamplus sp. | reverse complement strand
ATATTGAGTCTCTTTCGGTGCGAGATATCACAATGATTCTTGATACTGCTGAGGGCATGAAGGAAATTTCCAGCAGGCCGGTTAAAAAAGTGCCTACACTTAAGGGGAAAACCATTGTTCTTTTTTTTCAGGAACCAAGTACCCGTACCAAGCTCTCATTTGATATCGCGGCCAAGCGTCTCAGTGCTGATACCATCTCAATCTCCTCTGGTTCAAGCAGCATTGTAAAGGGAGAAACTCTTATCGATACTGCAAAAAACCTTGAGGCCATGAATCCTGATATTATTGTCATGCGACATCCCTCATCAGGTGCTGCGGAACTTGTCTCCAGAAGAGTAAGGGCATCTGTTGTCAATGCAGGGGACGGTCTTCATGCCCATCCTACACAGGCTCTTTTGGACATGATGAGTGTTCGGGAAAAAAAGGGGAGGATTGAAGGCCTTCATCTTGCAATTATCGGAGATATTGCCCACAGTCGCGTTGCAAGATCAAACATAGCCGGATTTACAAAGATGGGGGCAACTGTAACGGTAGCTGCACCGCCAACCATGATTCCAAGAGGTATAGAGACACTTGGATGCAAAGTGGCTCCAGATATTGAGTCCTGTATCGAGAATGCCGATGTTGTCATGATGCTGCGTATCCAGAAAGAGCGTCAGGAGTCTATCCTTTTTCCGACTGAGCGTGAGTATTCCATGCTGTTTGGATTGAACAGCAAAAGACTTGGAGGTGCAAAACGTGATGTGCTGGTCATGCATCCTGGCCCTATGAATCGTGGGGTTGAAATCAGCACAGATGTGGCAGATGGAGAGCACTCTGTAATACTGGAACAGGTGACCAATGGCGTTGCCATTAGAATGGCTGTTTTTTACCTTGTGTCAGGAGGTATGAAAAATGTTGATTAGATTGAAAGGTGCCCGGGTTATTGATCCTGGAAAGATAGACGGATTTAAGGATATCATAATTTCCAATGGTGTCATAGATGCCGTGGTTGACCCGGAAGAAGCTGACCAGATTCTTCTTGATATCTTCAGCAAGGCTGATCCTGATCATCCATACAATAAAAAGAGTGACCAGCCACAGCCGTGCGGTTGCATCCCAAAGACTTTTACAAAAGATGATATAGCCGAGATTGATCTGACAGGCATGGTTGCTGTTCCAGGCCTTATTGATCTTCATGTCCATCTGCGGGAACCTGGCTATGAATACAAGGAGACCATTGAAACAGGCTTGAAGACCGCAGCCAAAGGTGGATTTGTGGCGGTCTGCCCTATGCCCAACACCTCTCCTGTAAATGATAACAGTTCCATTACAGCTTTTATGGTCAGTCGTGCCAGAGAGCTCGGAGGATGCCGGCTCTATCCTGTTGGCTCAATTACACGGGGATCCAGGGGGGATGCTCTGTGCGAATATGGAGATATGAAAAAAGCCGGCATGGTGGCAATAAGCGATGATGGCCGTCCCGTTGAAAACGCAAGGGTAATGCGTCGAGCAATGGAATACGCCAAAGGTATAGGGTTGCCTGTAATATCTCACTGTGAAGATATCGATCTTGCCAGGGACGGTTCCATGAATGAAGGAGTTCTCGCTACAAAACTTGGCATCAAAGGGATACCCAATGCTGCGGAAAGTACAGTTGTCATGAGAGATATTGCTCTTGCAGAGCTTACAGGAGCAACTCTTCATATTGCACATGTAAGTTGTGAGGAGTCTGTGGATGCTATACGGCATGGCAAAAAAAGGGGTATAAGAGTTACCGCAGAGACAGCTCCACACTATTTTACTCTTACAGATGAGGCTGTGTCACGTTATGATACCAACGCAAAGATGAACCCGCCACTCAGGAGTGAGCGTGACCGTCAGGCGATAATAGAGGGGCTGGAGGACAGAACTATTGATATTATAGCAACAGATCACGCTCCGCACTCTCCCCTGGAAAAAGATATTGAATTTGACAGGGCTGCCTTTGGTATTGTTGGCCTTGAAACATCTCTTGGTTTATCCTTGAAATTAGTTCATGATGGCATTCTTTCTTTTGAGCAACTGATTGAAAAGATGTCTAAAAATCCTGCTTCCATACTTGGAATTGACAACGACTTGAAATCTGGCAATCGTGCGGATATTACGGTCATTGATATGGATGCATTCTGGTCTGTCAATCCAGGAACATTTCTTTCCAGGAGCAAAAATACCCCATTTGCCGGATTTAACCTTAAAGGTGAAGTCTATATGACAATGGTTGATGGGAAAATTGCATATCAGAGACAAGATGGTACAAGTGATATTTGATGGAGAAAAATGAACATGGTTGACTGCCTGCCAAAAATTCTTGTTGTGGATGACGAACTGAGTATGCGTGAGTTTCTTGAGGTTCTTCTGACCCAGACAGGCTACGATGTGTCTCTTGCAAAGAACGGGAAACAGGCATTAAGAATGATTGAAGCCAAAGCATTTGATCTTTTGTTGTGTGATATACGTCTTGGCGATCTTACCGGCCTTGATATCCTGCGGGCGGCAAAAAGAAAGAATCCAGAAACAATTGTCATCATGATTTCAGCCTATGCCACAACTGAGGTTGCGGTAGAAGCCATGAATGAGGGGGCTTACGATTTTGTTCCCAAGCCCTTTGACAACAAAGAGCTCAAACAGGCCATCAAAAAGGCTTTGGATCTTAAACATCCCAAATTTAAAACAGAGCTTCTTGACAAGGACAGCCAGGCAAGACTCAATTTTGGCAAAATAGTGGGCAACAGCCCTGGAATGGTAAGAATCTACAACCTTATAAGCCAGGTGGCAGGTACTAAAACCAATGTATTGATATCTGGAGAGAGCGGTACCGGCAAAGAGCTTATCGCAAGGGCTATCCACGATATGAGCGACAGGAAGGGCAAGCCTTTTGTCGTGGTAAATTGTGGCGGTATTCCGGAAAATCTTATTGAAAGCGAATTTTTCGGACATGTAAAAGGTGCGTTTACCGGTGCCATTGCAGATAAAAAAGGGCTTTTTGAGGCGGCACACCAGGGTACCATATTTTTAGACGAAATTGGCGAACTATCCCCTATGCTTCAGGTCAAGCTTCTTCGCGCACTTCAGGAGACTCTTATAAAACCGGTCGGAAGTAATCGTGAAATTGCCGTTGATGTAAGAATTATCTCAGCCACAAACAAAAATCTGGAAGAGGAGGTTGTAAATGGAAATTTTCGTGAGGATCTCTTTTTCAGGTTAAATGTCATACCTATTAAAGTTCCCCCTTTGCGTGACAGAAAAGGGGATATCGAAATTCTTGCCCGTCATTTTGCTGAAAAATATTCAAAGTCAATGGGAAAAGATATTGCAAAGATATCTTCATACGCCATTGCATTTTTAAATAAATACTCTTTCCCGGGCAATGTAAGGGAACTTGAAAATCTGATTGAGCGAAGTGTTGCTCTCTCATCTACCAACATCATTCTTCCTGAAAGCCTTACCATATCAATGCACAAGCGACGCAGATGGATTGAGGGGCACAAAGGTTGCCGGTTTGATCTTGATGCCGTAACACAGGGGGTTGACCTGGATGCCATTCTATCTTCAATTGAGGATGCCTATGTCAAAAAAGCCATGGAGATTGCAGGAGGCAACAAGAGCAAGGCAGCAGAATTGCTCGGGATTACCCTTCGATCAATCCGGTATCGAATGAGCAAACTTGATGAAGAGAATAAAAATGAAGATATTGAACATATCAATGGAGATGTTGATTAATACAACGCCTGATGCGTTGAATATGAAAGAGGATAAGGAGAGTGGTGATGGACAAAGAAATATTAGAACGAATCAACAATGCATCCTTTTTTCTTGAGATAGGCAAGCCCCTTGCCAAAGCAAAAACCATTAAAGAGACTCTTGAAGTTTTGATGTATCAGGTTGGTACTATTTTTCAGCCCATGCACTGGTCACTTTTGCTCAAGGATCCAAAAACAGGAGATATGATTTTCACTGTTGTTGTTGGAAGCAATAGAGAAAAACTCCAGGGGGTCAGAATACCAAAGGGCGAGGGAATTGCCGGCCATATTCTTAATACTGGCGAATCCCTTATTGTTGAAAATGTGGAAGAGGATAAAAGATTCAGTATCCGTATGGATGAAGCCACCGGTTTTAAAACAAAATCCATAATTGGAGTACCACTTAAAACTGACGACAAGACATTTGGCGTTATAGAGCTTATAAATAAAATAAGCGGTCATAGCTTCAATAAACTGGAACTGACTCTTCTGACCACAATTGCAGAGTATGCTGCCATAGCTATTGAACGCTCTTACTACAACCAGGCATTGAAAAAAATCGCATTGACCGATTCCTTGACCGGACTCAAGAACAGAAACAGTTTTGAAAGAGCCCTTAACAACAGGGCTGAAATGCTCAAACGCTATGGAGTAATCTCCGCACTTCTCATTATTGATCTTAAGGGGTTCAGACAGATCAACGAGAATCATGGTCATGAAGCGGGTAATACCGTGTTACGAGAATTCGCGATGATGCTTGGAAGCATGGTGCGCTCAGTTGATGCTATTTTCCGTTACAGCGGGGATAAATTTACTGTTATTATGCCCCAGACAAGCCTTGACAAGGCGGAACAGGCAAAACTCAGAATTTTAAACAGGCTGAAATCAGAACTTTTTCTGGATGGAGTTATCTCTGTTTGTGCTACAATAGGAATACGCCTTATAGATGATGAGACCAAAAAAGAGATACTCGATTTTGTAAACAAGAAAAATATGCTGCCCATATCTTCCATGTCCCAGGATACAGACGTCGAGAGGATGGAGAGCAATCTGAAGCCTCTGCTTGATGAAGAGGAAGATAGTATTGAAGCCGCGGCGATTGCGGAAAAAAATAAAATTCACTATAAGGATGTCATGCTGCCTGGTGATTATACCCACTTCAATAAAAATGACCATGGACATATTACTGTAAGAAGGCTTTCGATGAGGGCAATCGAGTTTGAGACCATGAGACAGCAACACAAAATAGAGCCTGAAGATATTCTTGATATGACATTTACGCTTGATGACAGTAAACGCTCTTTGATAAAAAGAAGGCTTAGAATAGATTCTGTGGAGGAAAAATATATTAAAGCCCAGTTCTATAACCCCCCTCCCTATGACAAGAATTTAGGGTTTTATTTCATGGCGTAAGTGAGTGATTGAAAATGGCCATTGATAGGGAACTTTTACAAACAATAATGTCAATTGAAGATCTGGATGAACTCAACTCTTTTTTTGATGAGATATTAACTCCGGGCGAACTTGCGGATCTCTCTCTTCGCTGGAAACTTCTTCAAGATCTTTACAGCGGGATGACTCAGAGAAAAATTGCTGAAAAATATGGTATCAGCTTGTGCAAAATTACAAGAGGATCAAAAATTTTGAAAAAAGAGAGCTCTGTTGTTCATAAAATGCTGGAAAAAAAGAAATTATCTGTTGTGTTGCAGCTTTGTTTGTATTTTCCGGTTTACTGGAATTTGATGTTTTGATTCATAGCTTTATGATTGGCATTCAGATTTCAATTGTAATGATATTAACGATGGCAAGAAGCTGTGATGATTTTATTTCTTGACTCTTAATACCCATATATATTAAGTAAAATTCAGTTTGATGGTGAGGGTTTTGATGGTAGCCTTGAGAGATTGTCATGATGTGTGATGTAATTCTAAAGGATAACAACAAATTTTAAAGGAGAAAAAAATGAAAAACTTTATTGCGAAAAGTCTGTTTGTTGCAGTTGCTATGGTTTTTATGGTTGGCTGTGCAGCCCAGGGTACTAAAAAACCCTTTTCTGATTTTGCAGCCCAGTCGATTGATGCCTCTCAGTACGCTTTGAAACACGATAATTTTCTGTTGATTCTGGATGGCTCAAGTTCTATGGAAGAGATGTATAACGATAATCAAAAATTTGATATTGCCAGGGAATTTGCTGGACGCATGAATCAGACCCTGCCTGAAATGGGTCAGATTGGCGGTTTGAGATCTTTTGGACATAAACCGAGTGTCTCGGCAGATCCAACCATGATGCTCTATGGCATGGATGCCTATACAAATCAGGGTTTTGCAGCAGGTCTTGCCAAACTCAGCGGTTCAGGTGGAAACAGCCCTCTTTACAAGGCACTTGGAGCTGCTGTAGCGGATATTGACGGCAAATCAGGCACAACTGCTGTAGTTATTGTTTCCGATGGCAAGAAAATGTCTCCAAAAACAACTGTCACTGCACAGGCACTTAAAGATAAGTTTGGAGATTCTGTCTGTATCTATCCGGTTCTTGTAGGCGATGACAAAGAGGGTCAGGCTCTTATGCAGAGCCTTTCTGACATTGGCGGTTGCGGTTTTGTTACAGATGCTTCCCAGACATTGTCGGCAGCAGAAATGACAAGTTTTGTAAAGAACGCTTTCCTTGTAGAGAGACCAATGGCTCCTGTTGTAATAAAAGACAGCGATAATGACGGCGTCCCTGATGACAGAGACAAATGTCCGGATACACCTCCAGGTGTGCAGGTTGATGCAGACGGATGTCCACTTGATACAGATGGCGACGGTGTTTATGATTACCTTGATAAATGCCCCGGAACCCCGATAGGTGCAAAAGTTAACCCAATGGGCTGCTGGGTACTTGGCGATCTTCTCTTTGATTTTGACAAATACGAGATCAAGCCATCAGGTTATCCTGATCTTGACAATGTTGTTGACATACTTAACAGAAATTCCGGCCTGAGAATTGATCTTCAGGGACATACTGACAGTATCGGAAGTGATGCCTACAATCAGGCTCTTTCAATGAAGAGAGCCAAGGCTGTGAAGGCATATCTTGTCAGCAAGGGTATCAGTGACAGCAGAATGAAATGCGAAGGTTATGGAGAAAGCATGCCTGCTGCATCCAACGACACGGAATTTGGTCGTTCACTCAACAGACGGGTTCAGCTTATGCCCGTTAAATAATCCTTGACTTAAGGGTTCTTTTGACAAGATTAATTTAATTATATTCCAATAATGCCGGCAGCATAAAGATTCTTGATTTATGTCTGCCGGTTTTTTTTAACTGACAAAAATGAAAAAGACAAAAATTATCGCACACAGAGGTGCAAGAAGCATTGCACCTGAAAATACAATTATTGCCGCGGAGATTGCCCGCGTTACAGGAGCAGATTTATGGGAGACAGATGTTCAGGTAACCCGGGATGGTCATCTGATTCTATTTCACGATGACCATCTCTTGCGGACAACCAATGCCCGAAACATTTTTCCGGAACATGACACCTTTGAGCTTAATGACTTTGATCTGGAGCAGATCCAGATGCTTGACCCGGGTGCTGCCTTTATTGAAAATGATCCATTTGGAGAGATCTCCGCCTGCAACATTACGCAAAATTCACTTGATTCCTTTAAGCGGGAGAAGATACCAACGCTTGAAGAGGCCTTGCTCTATACACAAAACAAACAGTGGCCTGTCAATCTGGAGCTTAAAGAGCAGATCGGCATGCTCAAGTATTTCTCTATTACAAAAAGAGTAGTTGCCATAATAAGGGATATGAAAATTGATCCAGCTCTTGTGATTATATCTTCATTCAATCATGGCTGGCTCAAAGAGATT
>JADFYT010000100.1 GCA_015232935.1 Desulfamplus sp. | reverse complement strand
AAAGTATTCTGACGGGTCAGATGGTCTTTACAGACGGGCAGGTTCAAGTTTCAGTAAGGCTTGTTGAAACAGAGACTGGTCGAATAGTTGCGTCTGTTAACCATGTTTTTGGTTCCCTTGCACCTGTTGCTGCAATGGCAAACATGCTTGGCGGCGAGCTTTCCAGGAAAATAGAGGAAAACTATCCTGTGCGGGCAAAAATTATTGATGCCGGAACAGATGGTATAACTATAGATACAGGGTCGGATGTAGGAGTCAAAACCGGAGATAGATTTGTATATTATAAAAACGGATCATATGAAGAGGGAATAGAGATTGACTCCGTATTCAATGCAACAAGCACCGGGTCTCCTTTTAGAATAGATCAGACAGGGAAAATTTACGATAAAGAGAATAAGGCCATTTTGTCACACAGCCTGTTTGTCGGGCAGAAACTTCAAATAGTGGATGAATTAAAATGAAAACCTTATTTAAAAAAAATATCTTTGAGTTTCAGGCTTCTTTATATGAAAGTCCAACCGACGCATTTCAGTCGACGGAATTTCATTGTTCGTTGTGGCCGAGAACAATACCTCGCTCCGGCCGTACCGGTTCTATTCAGAGAGAACTGCACAGAGTCAATATGCAGTTTTGCGGGGTTTTGCTGATATTTTTTCTGTTTTGTGGGTGCAAAAACGCAACAGAAGCTCCGGTCCACGTTGTCAACAACAAATCCTATGGTGTGATTGATGGAGTGTTCCGCAACCGTTTCTGGCACTATTATGAACGGGGGGTATCCTACGCGGAAGGGCGTTTTTTTCAGGAGGCTCTTGCAGATTTTGATAAGGCGATTGCCCTTAGACCTGAAGATCAACGCCGTGCAAGAACTTACGGGATGCATTTTATCGACTATTTTCCCAACCGTGAAAAGGGAATTGTGCTGCTTGAGATGGAGCGTCCCGAAGATGCTAAGCAAAATCTTGAAAAATCACTCATACAGTTCCCTTCAGCAAAAGCCGCCTTTTATATTGACCGTATCCGTGAAAAACTTCTGAAAAATAATAATATTGTAAACAGAGACAAATCTACACCATCTTCTCCTCTGATTGAGCTGAGAGTTACCCCTGCCGTGGCCGGTAATGGTATGGCCACAGATGAGATATGGACAAAAGAGGACCCGGTTATTTTGAACGGTGAGATCAATGATGTGCATTACGTGTCAGAGTTATTGATAAACAGTGATGAGATCTTTCTGGGGCATGCGAGTGAGCACGTAAGCCTGAATCATCCCCTGACCCTGGAGCAGGGGCATCATGAGTTGCATGTGCATGCAAAAAACCTCATGGGTCTGGAAAGTGACAAAGCTATTGTTATTCACGTTGACCGCGAGGGGCCTGTAATTGTGATTGAATCCATGACCAGAAATCCTAAGGAAAACGAGATTCTGGTGTCAGCACTCCTTTGTGATGAGGCCGGTATTGCCGGACTTACCGTTAAGAGAGACGATGGGAGTGATCAGACAATACCTTATCAGGATTTGCCTTATAACGGCCATGCCCTGATGGGCACAACTAAAAATAAAAGTCTTAATAAAACAGGCCATGACAGAGACTTTCATATAAAAGGAATTAACAGCGAAGCAGGAGCAGACAGTTATCGGCTTGATCGGTATATCCAGATAAAGCTGCATGACAGTACAGGTCACATAGTGATCAAAGCGTTTGACCGGTTAGACAATGAAACCGTTGCCAGAGTTTCTGTCACACCCAGGAAGATAAACAGTAAAACAGAGAACAGAAGCCTGTCAAAAACAAAAGCTGTTCTTGTAGCTGATGCAGGGGTTTTTATAAACACCGGTGTACTTGCCGATTCGGGAGGTTTAACCGGCAGCGGCAGCAGTATGGCCGGATTGGTTAAAGAGTTTTTTCAGAGTGCGTCTGAGGATAAATCCCCACCTGTTTTGTCCATACCTGATTGGGAAGAACCTCAGAGTGTATATCTGGACAAGGTCTATCTGGACGGTGAGGCTTTGGATGATCAGAGCATTAAAAGTATTACTGTAGAGGGTGTTGAAAAATTCAGACAACCGACAGATAAACAATCGGCAATATCTCATCTTTTTTTCAACCATATGTTAAGGCTCAAGCCCGGAGAGAACAGGATAACCGTTTCTGCCACTGATGAACAGGGAAACACCTCCACCCGCGTATTGACAATTACCCGTGTGGTTGCAGAAGCTTTTCAGCTGAAAAACAGATTGAGCCTTTTAGTCCTTCCTTTTGAGAACAGGGGTGAAGTCCCTGAATCTGCTTCGGGATTCCAGGATAATGTTCTTGGTAATCTTGTGGAGCAGAATCGTTTCAATATGATTGAGCGTGCAAAACTGGATGCAATTCTTGAAGAGCAGAAACTGAGCAGTGAGGCCATTTTTGATCAGACCAATGCAATACAAATAGGGAAACTTCTATCAGCAAGATCAATATTGACAGGAACCATCCTTGCCACACGCAATGGTCTGGAGATCGCGACCCGAATGGTTGATACAGAAACGTCAGAAATTATTGCAGCAAAGGATGTTTATGGAGAATCAATGGAGCTGCCAGCAATAAGGGATCTTGCCCAGGGACTTGCTGTTAAATTACATCTGGAGTTCCCTCTGGTTAGCGGCATGGTTGTTCAAAACAAGGATGACGCATTGATTGTTGATCTTGGGCAGGGCGTTCTAAAGCTTAACCGCCGCGTTATTGTATTTCGGGAGGAGCCAGTGGTTCATCCGGTAACTGGAAAGACCCTGGGTTCTGATAACACCATATTAGGATATGCAAAGGTCAATCAGGTGATGGAAGATATCTCCAGAGTGACTATAATATCATCCGGCACGTCAGCAAAGGCTCTTGACAAGATAATTACCGAATAGGTGTCTGATTAAGGGCATCTTTCATTTATCGGTTTTCACTTTCTGAACCATGCTTCACATGATGAGTCAGATTGTCCTGATTATTATCATGCCCATCCAGTAAATCATGAAAATCATGGTTCAAAATTTTCAAAAAAATGTGGGATCCTTCATTTGCCAGTTGACATTTTCTTTAAGTACATCCCCATTTTCAGGGAATTCCCTCAAAAAAAGTGTCAACTGCTTTTTAGTAGATATTAATGATGCCAAATCTTTAAACAATATCTCCTAACCTGGACAAGCCGGAACCAAAAATATTTTCTGATTTTCTTGCCACAATAACAATAAAATCAGAGACAAGAATCTAATTTGCCCCGAAACCTGTCAGAGAAAATACAATGGGATTCTCTCCTGTCAACTTCAGATCAACCCAGTATGAGCCTCCCAGCTCAAGTTTATTAACATGAAGAACAAATTGCCCAAGATCAAAGGTCGCACATGGAGAACAGCCTTCAGTCAGGGCAATATCCGGCATCATCTCAAAGGTTAGCGGGTCAGATTCGGCAACAGACAGATTCATGCTGTACATTGTTCCCATAAGATCAACACAGGGTAAGGAGAGCAGACCGGTAGCAAGATCAAATGTGGCAGAAACTTCATTTCCGGAAGATTTGATCACCTTTGTCTCTGCCGGTACGGCAATGCTTCCCAGCAGATCCTTGGCATAGACAGCAACAGTATAGGTACCCAAAGCGTCAAATGAACCGTAATCACCTTCGTACCGGTTTTTACCCACATGCTGCATCTCCACAACCGGCATATCAAGCACAGGATTGTCGGCAGATCCTGGAATATAATCAGGTCTGGTGATCACCGCCCATACACGTGCGATACCATCCGAGTCAATGACATTCTCAGCGTAAATTGTAGCAGAAGTTTGAGTTTTTTCAAGGGTCTGTCTGGGGCATATACCATCTATTACCGGAATTCCTCCGCCGGAGATAAGCCCCTTGCCGATGAACGCGGCTTCTGCGATCTTGCCATCCCTGTCATCATTGCCGATGCCGTTTGCGTTGTCGTCCAGTTGTGGAACCTGCCTGCCGTAGGTATATACAATGGAATTCTTTGCAGTGAGAAAAGCATCATACACATTCATGCCGTTGATCACATGCTGCCAGAAAAAAGAGGTGAACGAAAGATCCCCGGATGATGTAAAATATGCCTCCTGTCCGGTATCTGTGCTTGAGATCACAATACGTTTCTTGTTTTCAGAAGGTTTGAGGGTTGCAAGAAAGCTGCCTGAATGGCATGCGTCATAAACGATCGTGACTGTGCCCGGAATAACATCCTGAATTTCATCCACCCACTGGTCAAAATCAGTTGCCTGGAGAAGCTCTGTCTGATTGATCTGAAAATTTCCGTTCCCTCCGTGGTCGGTGATAAATATCACAAGATCAGACGCATCAGCAGCCCATTCAGTGATTGCCTCCTTGAGGTTGTCACCGGTTGCAAGGGCATCAACCTCGTCATACTGGCCGTTGCCGTCCAGATCCACATTTGTGTCAGGAGAGAGGAACTGTATGGTATCTTTAGAAAAGCCCTGATAAACAAGCGTGATATAAACACTATTGGCCAGTGCTTTTGTGGTATCCCAAAGAGCATTACCAGAATATGGCCCACCTCCTGCAACAATGATGGCCTTTGAACGGGAGTGACTTGCCGGAGTGCTTGCTTTGCTAACCGTTACCGCGACTTCCTGGGTATCCACACCTTTCGAGCTGTCCGATATGGAAAGGGTTGCAGTGCCTTCGCCAACTCCATAAACCTGTACAAAAACACCGGCCTGGGTAAATACCTGAGCCGATACTACTGACGTATCACTGGAGACAACCCTGTAAGGCCCCTTTCCACCCCTTATGGTAATAGTTCCGGAATAGCCCTGTTTCAATTCAAGAGTTGCCGGTTCCACGGTAAAGGATGGATATATTCTGAGACTGTATTGGGTGTCGTCTCCATATATCTCTGGATTTACCTGTGCCGTGGCTACATAATAGAGCTTGCTTTCAGGAGATGTCCAGGTGATTGATTTTTCGCATTCCGGCTGGGCGTAGAAACGTTTCAGCAGATAGTTCGTGGTTCCGTCATAGATGTTGAACACCACATTAGCTCTTGAACCAACATCCGTGACATCAAAAGTATAGACCTGATTTTTGCTGCCGTACAGCTTGATCCAGTCCTGATCTCCTGACTGATGAAAGGAGTGTACAAGTTTTGTGCTGCTGCTCAGGTCAGTGACACCTGCCTGTTCTCTTGTGTCATCAGGTTCGTACTTGTCCGCCTGACCTGTTTGTGAGGCTGTCTCCTTGAATCTCTCTGGAAGAACAAGGCGGACATCATCTATGTACCAGCCTGTGCTCGTACTGCCATCATTATTTGAGGTATGATAAAAAGATAGTCGTATTTTTTGACAGGCATAGATAGTTAGATCTACATCCATGATTGACCATGCAGAGGTTACCTGATCAATGATTGCAAGATCCTCCCACTCAGACCAAACTCCTATTTTGTCATCAAAAATAGAAATTTGTATATGACCCGAATCATTAGAATACGAAAACCAGTGCCAAAAACGAAGATGGATCTCCTCAATGTCATCAACCATTGGCAATGAAATTTTAGGGGTGATCAGTCTTGAATCTGTATTGTTTGCATAGTTGTCATCTAAAACTGTTCCAATACATTGTTCTCCATTATGAGTTTCCTCAGGTCCCACAGAGGGCATTCCAATTTCCCATATGCCCTTATCAGTCCACCATCCATTCCAACCATTTTCAAAATCACCGGATAATTGTTCAGGAACTAATTGTGAAATTTCAATATCGTCAATGTACCAGCCACTACTAACATCAACAGTTGTAGGATATGCTACTGCTTCTGCTGCGTGGTAAAAAGCGATTTTAATCCTTTTAGAAGCATATGGTGTGAGATCAACATCCACTATACTCCAAATTAAAGATGCTTGATCGAAAAAAGCCAGATTTTCCCAATCCAACCATTTTTTACTCTTTTCATCGTAAACTGAGATTTGAATATAGCCTTTGTCGTAAGCAGAATAAAATCTCTGGCCCCACCACCCTGAGTTATATCCACTCGAAGCCATATAAGAAAACCAATGCCAGAAACGAAGATGAATCTCCTCGGAAGGATCAATTGAAGGTAGTTTGATCGTTGGGCTGATAAGCCTACTAAGAGTGTCAATATAATCACCGTCCAAGACTGTACCCGCACATTGGTTCCCAGCATGAGGTGACTCTGGTCCAACATTGGTGGGAAAAGCAATTTCCCAAATACCATTATCTGCACCCCAATAATCCCCCCAACCAGATTCAAAATCCTCCGAGAAGATCACCTGTTCGCTCAAAGCAGCGGAAGGGATTAAAAAACAAAATAATACTAAAAAAGCAATAGATAAGACTCTCTGTTTCATGACAATCACTTTACCTCCTTAAATTTGATGGGGGTTGATTCTAACATCGACCATTTGTCTGAATACGGATGAGCAGGATTAAAAGATAAGGCAGAATTTTGTTTATCCAGTACACCCGTACATTCCTGGCCATCCTGATTCAGACAGCAGTAAAAAATCAGAATATGGACGAAGATAGAACCAAGCTCATTTATTGATGGAGCTATTTTTCAATCCTCCAGACAGCCCTGCAGGATTGTGTAGTGTCACATGATAATCTTCACTTTTTTTTATCCGGCTTACGGGACAGAAATAACACCTTCAAAGCCCTCTCCCCCATAGCCGGCAGGAGAGGATACCTTCCACATGAACTGAAATCCACTCAGTAAGGTATCAGGAACTCCAAGGGTAATGTTGATATACTCTTTTGCCGACCATGCGTGGAGGTTTTCTCCGCATACCACATCTTCAAGTCCGGGATAGGGGTTTCCGTTCAGATCGCAGATATCCAGGCAGTAATTTGTATCACTCCCTCTTGTACCCCACTGTGAAAGCGTATAGGTGGAGCTGTAACTATAGGATGGAGTAAGGGCGATATTTATCTGAATCCGCTGATCTTCTCCCATTGATACCATGGTGTGAAATTTCTGGTATCCGATCTTGTCCGCAACAAATGATATCTCCCCGGCCGGGCATGCAATATAATAAAATCCCTTCTGCGTACTTCGTACTTCATCAAACGGCGTTGAAACCAGTACCCCTTCAAGACGCTGACCTGATGAGGCATCAGTGACCACACCGTCAATTCTGCCAGCGACCGTGCTCATAACCGGTTTGTATATCCATAGCTTGTAATATGCATTCCTGCCATACAAAGCACTATCTTTATTGGTAATCTTAACATAGTAGGTTCCGTCGGCAACTGGACGCCATGATACAAGATGTGTACCGTCACTTAGTGACTGTCGGGATTCAGGAAGGATCAAGGTGATACCATCAGTGCCATACAGACCAATGACTGTTTCGCAATCAGGTCCGGGATCATAGGTTTTTATCTCAATTGCTACATCTGACTTGAGTGCCGAAAAAGCAATCCAGTCAGCATCACCCTCTTTATGAAAATTGTGCATCTGAAAGTAAATGGCATTGTGGTTAAAATATTGTGCATCAGCAGGAGTGTCGTCTATTTCAAATGCATCTGGAAAAGCCGTTTCCACACTCGGGTTTGCATGTGAAAAGCAAGGTGCAAGAGATATCATCCCCATACAAAAAACTCTAAGCAAACGCACGATGTTCTTTTTTGTACAAAATAACAACATATCACTCCCCTTTTTGTTTAAAAACAGGCAGATAAGCCATAGCTTAAAAAGAAAACGATGTCAAATGAGGATTTATCAGAAGTGATAAATAAGAGACGTGTAAACTTTATTTTCCTGTACATCCTGTGTC